>DAIMZU010000050.1:0-10652 GCA_036733845.1 Ramlibacter sp. | reverse complement strand
AACACGACCGCGCGGACCGTGCCGCCGGAAGCAAGCTGCCCATGCCGCTGCTGGCGATCTGGGGTGAACGCGGGGTGGTGGGGACGATGTTCGACTGCCGGGCCGACTGGCAGGCAGTCGCTTCGGACGTAACAGGGGTGGCCCTGCCCTGCGGCCACTTCATTCCCGAGGAGCAACCCGAAGCCACGCTGGCTCAGATCGAGGGTTTCCTGGCCCGGCACCCGCTCGCCTGAGGCCACCTTCCCGCCTGAGCAGCCTCGAGTACCCGCAGGCTCTAGACCGGCATATGCCGGTCCTTGAGCACGCGAAGCACGAAACTCGACTTGCTGTGCCG
Organism: Ramlibacter sp.; assembly: GCA_036733845.1. Taxonomy (GTDB): domain Bacteria; phylum Pseudomonadota; class Gammaproteobacteria; order Burkholderiales; family Burkholderiaceae_C; genus Ramlibacter. The sequence continues at coordinate 10,318 of DAIMZU010000050.1, read as the reverse complement.
GATGCCGGGAATCCGGTAGAGCTTTTCGCGCAGCAGGCGTTCGTAGTCGCGCGTGTCGCGGACCGCAATTCGGATGTAGTAGTCATAGTCCCCTGAAACCAGGTAGGCGTCCATCACCTCGGGGATCTCGGCCAGCGCGCGGCCGAACTCGTACAGGGTCTCGTCTGTGTGGCTCGCCAGGGTGAGCTGCACGATGACGGTGTCCCCCCATCCCAGCCGGGCGCGGTCGAGCTCGACGGTGTACTTGCGCAGCACGCCTTCGGCCTCCAGCCGCTTGATCCGGCTCCAGCAGGTGGTGGGCGCCAGCTGGACCGCTTCGCCGATCTCCTGCAGGGTGCGCCGGGAGTCCAGCAGCAGTTCGCGCAGGATGGCGAGGTCGAACTTGTCGAAGCGCGCCGGGGATTCGTCGGCGGAATCGACCGGCGATCGAACAGTTTTCGGCCTGGGCAAGGGTGCCTCCCGTAATTTCGAAGCCTATTCGGCGTGTTGCGCTGAATAATATCCAACATGCACCCGCAGTCTGCCGAAACCTTTTCTCCCGCCGAGGCGGCTCGCCGAACCCGCAACGGCGCCGAAATCCTGCTCGACACACTGGTGGCCTGCGGTATCGACACGATCTTCGGCTACCCGGGCGGCGCCGCCCTGCCGCTGTATGACGCGCTCTTTGCAGAGCCCCGCCTGCGCCATGTCCTGGTGCGGCACGAACAGGCCGCCGTGCATGCCGCCGAGGGCTACGCCCGAAGCACAGGACGGCTGGGGGTGGTGCTGGTTACCTCCGGCCCCGGGGTGGGCAACACCATGACGGGCTTGCTGGACGCCATCAGCGACTCGGTCCCGGTGCTGTGCATCAGCGGCCAGGTGGCCACCGCCGTCATCGGCACGCAGGCCTTCCAGGAGTGCGATGCGCTGGGCATGTCGCGCCCAGTGACCAAGTGGAACCACCAGCCGCAGCATGCGGGGCAGGTGGGAGAGGCGGTTCATGAAGCTGTCCGCATCGCGACCTCCGGTCGGCCGGGGCCGGTGCTGCTGGACATCCCGAAGGACGTTCAGCTGCAGCAGGTCAGCGCTTGCGCACCGTTGCCACCGGCCTTGCCCCAACGTCCTGCCGTGCCGCCGGCAGGGGAACTCGAGCGCGCTGCCGAGCTAGTGCGCGCAGCACGGCGACCTGTGCTCTACGGCGGAGGCGGGCTGGTCAACTCCGGCCCGCAGGCCTGCCGCGCCTTCACCGAGCTGGCGCGCCGCCTGGATCTGCCGACAACGCTCACCCTGATGGGCCTGGGCGCCCTGCCCGGCTCGGACCCGCGCTTCCTGGGCATGCTCGGCATGCACGGAACCGTGGAGGCGAACCTCGCCATGCATGAGGCCGACCTCCTGGTGTGCGTTGGCGCGCGCTTCGACGACCGGATCACCGGGCGGCTCCAGGACTTCAGCCCCGGTTCCCGCAAGATCCACATCGACATCCATCCGGGCAACATCAACAAGGTGGTGCCGGTAGATGTGCCGCTCGTGGGCGACTGCGCGGACGTGCTGTCGGCACTGCTGGACCTGCTGCCCGCGCAGCCACGCGACCGCCTGGAGGACTGGTGGGCCACGATCGAAGGATGGCGCTCTGCCCAGTGCCTGGCCTTCACGCCGCGTGAGGACGTGATCCTGCCGCAGCACCTGATGGCGGCGCTGCAGCGCCAGCTCGAAGGGCGGGACGCCATCGTCTCCACCGACGTGGGCCAGCACCAGATGTGGTCGGCCCAGTACCTGCGATTCGAGGCGCCGCGTCGCTGGCTCACGTCGGGTGGGGCGGGCACCATGGGCTACGGCCTGCCCGCGGCCATCGGCGCGCAGGTCGCGCATCCCGACAAGACAGTGGTGTGCGTCAGCGGCGACGCATCCATCCTGATGAACATCCAGGAGCTGTCGACCGCCGTGCAGCACGCCACGCCGGTGAAGGTGGTGCTGTCGAACAACGGCTACATGGGCATGGTGCGGCAGTGGCAGCAGCTCAATCATGGCAACCGCCTGAGCCACAGCTGGAACGCCGCCCTGCCGGACTTCGTCGCGCTGGCACGCGCCTTCGGCTGGGGAGCGCGGCGCATCGCCCGGCCGCAGGAGCTGGACGAGGCGCTGGCCGAATGCCTGGCGGCCGAGGGGCCGTTCTTCCTGGATGCCTGCGTGGCCGCGCAGGAAAACTGTTATCCGATGATCCCGGCCGGCTGCGGCCACCAGGAGATCATGGTGGGCGACGGCCGCTGGTACCGCTGAACGGCCTCAGGCCGCGGCATGGACTGCCGGTGGCGACCGGCGCCGACGGCCAAGCTGCATGGCGATGATGCCGGCCAGGAGCAGCAGCGCCGGCACGAACATCCATTCCTTGTGCGGCCGGTCGGCCGGCAGTTCCACCGCCACGATCCGCTGTCCGGCCGCCAGCCCCAGCTTGGCCGCAGGCGAGCCGAAAGCCACCTGGGTCACCTGGACGTTCCCGGCAAAAGCCGTGACGCGCAGGCCGATCGCCTCCAGGCGCTGGCGAGCGTCACCCGCCTCTCCCAGGGGCAGCAGGACGCCCTTGCGGACCTCGCTGCCGTCCATGCGCTCGCCTTCGACCCAGATGCGCTTCTGGGTGCGGGGCGGCGCCTCTTGCACGATCTTCATCAGCTCGGCGGCGGGCGCCTCCACATAGGGTGGGTAGACCTGGTCCCACCAGAAGCCGGGGCGGAACAGCGTGAACGTGACCAGCAGCAGGCCCAGCGTCTCGTACCACCGCGAGCGGACGAGGAAGTAGCCCTGTGTTGCCGCGGCGAAGACCAGCATGGCGATCACGGCGCTGACGACGGTTAGCGTCAGGTGCCACCAGGTGTCCAGCCCGATCAGCAGCAGCTGGGTGTTGAAGATGAAGAGGAAGGGCAGGACCGCCGTGCGCATGCTGTAGTAGAACGCGGTCACGCCGGTCTTGATCGGGTCCGTCCGGGCGATGGCGGCCGCAGCAAACGAGGCCAGGCCCACCGGCGGGGTGACGTCCGCCATCAGGCCGAAGTAGAAGACGAACAGGTGCACCGCGATCAGGGGCACGAGCAGCCCGCTCTGCGCGCCCAGCTCCACCACGACGGGCGCCATCAAGGTGGAGACGACGATGTAGTTGGCCGTGGTGGGCAGCCCCATGCCGAGCACCAGGCTGATGACGGCCACCATGACCAGCATGAGCATCAGGTTGCCGCCGGAGACGTACTCGACCAGTTCGGTCATGACCAGCCCGACGCCGGTGAGCGAGACGGTGCCGACGATGATGCCGGCTGCCGCCGTGGCCACGCCGATGCCGATCATGTTGCGTGCGCCCGTGGCCAGGCCGTCCACCAGTTCCGCGCCGCCGCGGCGAACCGCCGCGCCGATCTGGCCCTCGCCGCGCAGCCAGGCGATGAGGGGCCGCTGCGTGAGCAGGATGAAGATCATGAACATCGTCGCCCAGAACGCGGACAGGCCAGGCGACATCTGCTCGACCATCAGGCACCAGATGAGCACGACGACCGACAGCAGGTAGTGCATGCCCGACAGGAGCGTGGGCCGGGTTTCCGGCAACTCGAACACCGGTGCGTTGGGGTCGTCGAGCGTCAGTTCCGGCTGCCGCGAACCCACCCAGAGCAGGCCCAGGTAGGCGGCCAGCAGCAGCGCGCCGATGGCGACGAAGGCCGCACCGCCGAGCACGTCCTTGATCCAGCCGATCCCCCAGTACACCACGCCGGACAGCACCACGAAACCGGCGGCGGTCATGAGCAGGGAGGTCATGCGTTGCAGCGGCGTCGCATTGCCACGGCGGGGAAGGCCCTGCAGGTCGGCCTTCAGGGCCTCGAGGTGGACGATGTAGAAGAGCGCGATGTACGAGATGACCGCCGGCAGGAAGGCGTGCTTGATGACCTGCGTGTACGGGATGCCGACGTACTCGACCATGAGAAAGGCCGCGGCGCCCATGACCGGCGGCATGATCTGCCCGTTGACGGAACTGGAGACCTCGACCGCGCCCGCCTGGTCGGGGCGGTAGCCCACCCGCTTCATGAGCGGGATGGTGAAGGTGCCGGTGGTCACCACGTTGGCGATGGACGAACCCGAGATCACCCCCGTCGCCGCCGAGGACACGACCGCCGCCTTGGCCGGCCCGCCGCGCAGGTGGCCCAGCAGGGCGAAGGCGGACTTGATGAAGTAGTTGCCCGCACCTGCCTTGTCGAGAAGGGAGCCGAAGAGCACGAACAGGAAGATGAAGCCGCTGGACACGCCCAGCGCCACGCCGAACACGCCCTCGGTGGTGAGCCACTGGTGCGACGCGACGCGCGACAGCGACGCGCCCTTGTGGGCGATCATGTCGGGCATGTAGGGCCCGCCGAAGGTGTAGACCAGGAAGACGACCGCCACGATGACCATGGGCAGCCCCAGCACCCGTCGCGTGGCCTCCAGCAGCAGCAAGACGCCGACGATGGCGGTGCCGATGTCCAACTGCGTGGGCTGGCCAGGGCGCGTGGAGATCTCACGGTAGAACAGGAACAGGTACGACGCGCAGAACGCGGCGGCAAAGGCCAGGGCCCAGTCGGTCAGCGGCACCCGGTCGCGCGGTGACCGCTTGCTGGCTGGGTAGGCCATGAAGGCCAGGAAGACGGCGAAGGCCAGGTGGATGGACCGCGTCTCGGTGTCGTTGAGCACGAGCACGCCCAGCGCGAAAGGCAGGGGCGAGGCGATCCAGAGCTGGAAGAGCGACCATGCGATCGCCACGTACAGGAGCAGCCGGCCCACCACCGGCCCAGGGTTGCGGCCGCCGAGATCGTTCTCGGCCACCAGCTGGTTCACGTCCACCTGCGGGGCGGTGGGCTTGTCATTGTCTTGGGCGCTCACGTCGCACACTCCTGCATGAAGAAAGGCCCCGGCATGGCGGGGCCCTGTGGGATGTCAAGGCGATGCCCTGGGGGGCCGCCGGAAAGCGGCCCCCAGGGCGAATTCGCTTATTGCATCCAGCCTTTTTCCTTGTAGTACTTGACCGCGCCCGGGTGCAGCGGGGCGGACAGGCCGTCCTTGATCATGCGGCGCGGATCGAGGTTGGCGAGCGCGGGATGCAGCTTCTTGAACTCGTCGAAGTTCTCGAAGACGGCCTTGGTCACCTCGTACACGGTGGCCTCGGGGACCTTGGCGGAGGTCACCATGGTGGCCAGCACGCCGTAGGTGCGGGTCGGGTTGGGATTGCCGGCATACAGGCCGCCGGGAATATCGACGATGGCGTAGTACGGATTGTCCTTGACCAGCTTCTCGACCGCCGGATTGGAGATGGGGACCAGGCGGGCGCCGCAGGTGGTGATGGGGTCCTGGATGTTGGCCGACGGATGGCCCACGCCGTAGAAGAAGGCGTCGATCTTGTTGTCGCACAGCGCGGGCCCGTGCTCGTCGGCGCGCAGTTCGGCGGCCAGCGAGAAGTCACCGAGCTTCCAGCCCATGGCGTTGAGCAGCTGCTCCATGGAGGCACGCGTACCGGAGCCGGGGTTGCCCACGTTCACGCGCTTGCCCTTGAGGTCCTCGAACTTGGACACGTTGGCTTCCTTGCGGGCCAGCATGGTGAAGGGCTCGGGGTGGACGCTGAAGACGGAGCGGAGCTCGGCGAAGGCTTGGTTGGCGAACTGCGCCTGACCCTTCGACGCGTTGAACTGGACGTCGGACTGGGCAAAGCCGAAGTCGAGTTCGCCGCCACGGATGGTGTTGACGTTGAACACCGAGCCGCCGGTGGATTCGACCGAGCAGCGGATGTTGTGCTTGGCGCGGTCCTTGTTGACCAGGCGGCAGATCGCGCCGCCGGCTGCGTAGTACACGCCGGTGACGCCGCCGGTACCGATGGTGACGAAGCGCTGCTGAGCAACGGCGGGGGCGCTGGCGAGTGCGCCGGCCAGGGTGGCGACTGCCGCGACGGCGGTCACGAAGAACTTGCGGGACATGTGGGCTTTTCTCCTCTTGGTGGTTAATCGGAACTCAGGGCGGCGTCGACCGCCGCCCGGAGGCGTTCCGCGACGAGCGCTAGCTCGGCGTCGGTGGCGATGAAGGGCGGCGCGAGCAGGACATGATCACCATAGCGACCATCCACCGTGCCGCCCATCGGGTAAACCATCAAGCCCCGGGCCATGGCCTCTCGCTTGATGCGGGCATGAGTGCGGCGCTGCGGCGCCAGTGGCGCCTTGCTGCCGCGGTCCGCCACCAGTTCGATGCCCCAGAACAGGCCGCGCCCCCGGATGTCCCCGATATTCGGGTGGTCTCCGAAGGCCTCGCAGAGGAGACCCTCGAGCGTTTGGCCCGCCTGCCGCACACGGGCGAGCAGTCCGTCGCGCTCGATCACCTGCTGGACAGCCAGTGCGGCGGCGCACGCGACAGCATGCCCCAGATAGGTGTGCCCATGCTGAAAGAAACCTGACCCGCCGGACAGTGCGTCGACGATGCGGCGCTGCGCCAGCACCGCGCCGATGGGCTGGTAGCCGCCGCCCAGGCCCTTGGCAATGACGAGCAGGTCGGGCGTGACGCCCTCCTGCTCGCAGGCGTGCAGGGTTCCGGTCCGGCCCATGCCGCACATCACCTCATCGAGGATGAGCAGCACACCGTGCCGGTCACACACCTCGCGCACCGCCCGGAAGTATCCGGGCACGGGCGTCAGCACGCCCGCGGTGGCGCCGCCGACCGTCTCGGCGATGAAGGCGATGACCTTGCCCGCGCCGGCATCGCGGATCTGCGCGTCGAGTTCGTTCGCAAGGCGCCTGCCATAGTCCTCGGGGGTTTCGCCGTCGGCCTGCTCGCGGTAGGGATAACACGGCGCCACGTGGCGTGCCGGCATGAGCAGCGGCGCAAAGGGCTCCCGGCGCCAGGCGTTGCCACCCACGGCCAGCGCCCCCAAGGTGTTGCCGTGATAGCTCTGGCGGCGCGCGATGAAAAGGCTGCGCTCGGGCTGGCCGATCTCCAGGAAATACTGTCGGGCCATCTTGAGCGCCGCCTCGACCGCCTCGGAGCCGCCGCTGACGAAGTACGCATGGCTCGTGCCCTCCGGGGCGCGGGCCACCAGGTGCTCGGCAAGGGTCTCCGCCACCTCCGTGGTGAAGAAGCCCGTGTGCGCATAGGCCAGCCGGTCGATCTGCGCATGCATGGCCGCGAGCACGTCGGGGTGGCCGTGGCCCAGGCAGGACACGGCGGCGCCGCCGCTCGCGTCGAGGTAGCGACGGCCCTCGGCGTCGGTGATCCATGCGCCCTGTCCCGAGACGGCGCGTGGCGGCATCTCGTGCAGGTGGCGGTGCATGACTCTCGTGGCGGACATCGCGGGCTCCCGGTGGTGGGCGAAGTGTATGCAGCAAGCCGTGGCGCGGCCATGCCGATCAGGGGGGCATCCATGCCACCGCTTTATGGGCCGGGCCATGCACCGCGGTTATGGACGGCGGGCACATCGGCATGCCCGCCCTGCCGCACGCGGCCCTAGAGTCGCAGGTGTCAAGGAGCGAGGCATGAGAGTGTGCGTCATCGGAGCAGGCGTCGTCGGGCTGGCCGCCGCCTGGCGTCTGCAGCAGGAAGGGCACGCGGTCACCGTGGTCGACCGCGAGGGCGCCGGCGCGGGTGCGAGCGGGGCCAACGGGGCGCAGCTCAGTTATGCCTACGTCGAACCGCTCGCGGGCCCATCGATCTGGGCACAGTTGCCCAGCCTCCTGCTGTCGCGCGAGTCGCCGCTGAAACTGCGCCCGCAGTGGGACGTGGACCAGTGGCGCTGGGGCCTGTCCTTCCTTGCGGCGTGCCGCGGCAGTGTCTCGCGCACCGGCACCGCCCGCCTGCTCGCGCTGGCCGCCCAAAGCAGGGAAGCCTTCGAACGCTGGCTCGCGCAGGAGGGGCCGGCGGTGGACTTCGCGCGCAGCGGCAAGCTGGTGATCTACCGCAGCGAAACCGCTTTCGCCCATGCGCGCGAGCAGATGGCCTTGCAGATGGCCCTGGGCACCCGCCAGTCGGCTGTGGGGCCGCAGGAGTGCATCGCCATCGAGCCGGCCCTGGACGCGGCGCGAGGTGCGATCGTCGGCGCCATCCACACCCCCGGGGAATGCGTGGCCGACTGCGACAAGGTCTGCCAGGCCTTGCTGCAGTCCCTGCACCGGGGGGGCGCACGGATCGCGTTCGGCGCCGCCGCGGTGGACTGGGTCCTGCACGGCCAACGCGCGGCGGCGCTGCGGATGGACAATGGCGAGGCGATCGAGGCCGACGCCTTCGTGGTGGCGCTCGGCACCGGCTCGCCCGCGCTGGCACGGCGGCTGCGCCTTCGGCTTCCGGTCGTGCCGCTGAAGGGCTACAGCATCACCATCGGACTGGACGGCGCGGCAGCCCAGGCGGCACCCCGCGTGAGCGTGACCGACGCCGCGCGAAAGCTGGTCTTCGCCCGCCTGGGGGACCGGCTGCGGGTCGCAGGAATGGCCGAACTGGTGGGGCACGACCGACGGGTGGACGCGCACCGCATCGCCAGCCTGGCCGCGAACACGCGCGACCTGTTCCCCGGTGCCGCCGGCACGCAGGACATCCAGTCTGGCTGGGCGGGGCTGCGGCCGGCGACGCCAACCGGTGTGCCCATCGTCGGCGCGCACCCGAGCGGCCCGGCCAACGTGCTGTTCGACACCGGGCACGGCGCCCTGGGATTCACCCTTGCCTTCGGCAGCGCCGAGCAGGTCACGCAGCAGGTGCGCGCGCTGTCGCCGGCAGCACTTCGATCTCCTGCAGCGCCTGCGCCATGCAGCGCGTGAAGGCGCGGGCCACGAGCGAATAGGGCCTGGCCGAGGGGCGAAGCGCGCGCACCGGCACCGGCAGGCGCGGTGCCAGCGGCAGCACCGCCACCCGGCTGCGGTCGGCCGACGCGGCGGTGCACGATTCGACCAGCGCCACCCCCAGGCCGTGGTGCGCCATGGCGAGCGCGACGTGGTAGGTCTGCACCGTCATCACCGGCTCCAGGCCGGCGCCCTGCTCGCGCATCAGGTGCGCCAGGGACATGCCCAGCGGGTCGCGGGAATCGAGCCCGATGACGGGCCACTGCGCCAGCTGGGCGGTGTCCACGGCGGCCGGCGTCCGACCGCGCAGCAGCAGTCCGCGCGGCACCACGCAGACCATCTCGCCTTCGGCAAGCGACTCCTGGGCGAGTGCCGGGTGGGTTGCCGCGCTGAAGACATAGCCGGCATCGGCCTCCTGGAGCACGAGCGCCGAGACGATCTGTGGCGAATGGAGCGCTTCGTGCGCGACGGTCACGTGGGGGTACTTCTGGCGGAACAGGCGCATCGCGCGCGGGAAGACCTCGTAGCTGAGGGCCAGCACCGTGAGCACCCGCAAGCCGCCGCCTCCGCCCGCACCCTGCCGCAGGCTCGCGGCAAGGCGCTCGACCTCGTCGAGCTGCGCGAACAGCCGCTCGATGTGGGGATGGAGGGCCTGGGCCTCCGCAGTGGGTGCGAGCCGGCCGCGCACGCGCTGGAACAAGGAAAACCCGAGCTGCACCTCCGCGTTCTGCAGGGTCCGGCTGACGGCCGGCTGCGTCACGTGGAGCAGGCGCGCCGCGCCGCTGACGGTCCCGGTGAGCATGACGGCGTTGAAGACCTCGATGTGGCGCAGGCGCATGGCGGCATTATCGGCAGGGGCGTCGGGCTTGAGCCAGCGCAAACCCAGCGCCGTCGGGCGGCCGTAACATCTCTGGCGAGCCCACCCCCCATGAAACTCACCGCCTTCACCGACTACAGCCTTCGCGTGCTGATCTATCTCGCGGCCGAACCCGGCCGCCGGGCGACCATCGCGGAAATCGCCGCCGCCTACGCCATCTCGGAGAACCACCTGGTCAAGGTGGTGCATTTCCTGGCCAGGTCGGGTTGGCTGTCGAGCATCCGAGGCAAAGGCGGCGGCCTCGAACTGGGACGCCCGCCCGGCCAGGTCCCGGTGGGCCAGGTGGTACGGGCGACCGAAGGCGCTCCCGTGATGGCCGAATGCTTCAGCGATGCAGGCAACGCCTGCTGCATCACCCCCGACTGCCAGCTCAAGGGAGTGTTCGCCGAGGCGGCCCGGGCGTTCTATGCCGTCCTGGACCGCTACACGCTCGAAGACCTGGTGGCCAACCGGCAGCAGATCGCAGCGGTGCTGTTCATGCCGAACACGGGGCGCGCGCGGCCCGGCCGCAAGGCGGCCGATGCCGCGGCGCCGCAGCCTATTCGGCCTTGATGCCTGCGTTGCGGATCATGTCGCCCCACTTCTTGGTCTCGGCCAGCTGGTAGTCGCGCAGTTCGCGAGGCGTTCCGCCGCCGACGGTGCCGCCCTGGCCGCC
>DAIMZU010000049.1:0-10669 GCA_036733845.1 Ramlibacter sp. | reverse complement strand
CTGCAGCAGGATCAGGCGGGCTTCGAGGTTGTCGTGCAGGTCGGGCAGCCCGATGGAGGCATCGAGCCGCAGTTCGCGGTTGCTGAAATCGGTGCGGCCCGTGGCCCGGTACTCGCGCAGCAGCTTCCACAGGATCGTGCCGGCGACGCCCTTGATGAGGTATTCGCCGCCCACGAAGATGCTGCCGTTGCTGCAGAAGCGCCGCACCTGCAGCGGACCGCAGGGTGGGTCGGGCGGCGCGGGTGGGCCTGAGGCGAGCGGCAGCTCGGCCGCTTCGGGCTGCGCCCGCAGCGCCTGCATGGCGGCGGCGAGGTGGTTCGCCATGACGGCCAGTGTGTCCTCGTCCTCGTGGTTGAAGCGGCGTTCCTGGGCGCTTTCGATGAACAGGACACCCAGCAGCAGGCCGGCCGACAGCATGGGCGCGGCGAGCTGGCTGCGGGGCTGCGCCAGTCCCGGGTAGGGGATCTCCAGCGTCGCTCCGCCGCCATCAGGCGCCTGGCTGCGCAGCGCCCGGTTGTAGAGCGCGGCGCTGACCATGTGGCCGACGCGCACGGGCGTGCGCTCACGGGCGGCAACGCCGATCACGCCCTCGCCGATCCGCAGTTCGGAGCCGGCGCCCGATCGGGGGTAGCCGCGGCTGGCCACGGTGTACAGGCGCTGGCCTGCGGCATCGTGCAGCATCACCATCGCGTGCTCGATCGACAGCGCGCTGGCGAGGGTGCCCAGCACCGTGTCGAGCGCTTCGTCGAGTGCCGTGCAGCGTGCCAGCTTCTCGCTGAAGCGTCGCAGGACGTCGGGCGGGCGCGGCCCGCGTGGCGGAGCAGGCAGCGGCATGCCCGGCACCGCCTCCAGCCGCTCGACCTGGTAGATGTCCGAGCCGAGCAGCCGGAACACGTTGTCCATGCCGGAGTGAGAAGCAATGCCGGCCAGCTGCGCCTTCATGCCCTCGAACACCGGACCCTCGGACTCGGTGCGCAGGTAGCGGATGTGAAGGCGCCACTGCGCCACCGTGTTCGGATCGATCAGCTGTGCGACGGCGCGCGGGTTCTCGAGGATGTTGCGCCGCGTCTTGTTGAAGAACTGGAACGACAGGGCCACATGCGCGTCGTCGACGTAGAACACCTGCGACACATAGGCCGTGTTCGGCAGCCCATCGGCGCCGCAGGTGCACAGCGCCGCGGGAATGACGCCGTCGAGGCAGTCGCGGATGTCGGCGAGGCAGGTCGAGGTCACAGCGGCTGGCCGGCGCGGGGGCCGGGCGACTGGTCGAATGCCAGTTCGGGCCTGAACTTCACCGCAGTGAGCTCGTCGGGTCGATGGGCGAGCAGCGCATCGGCGACACCCGGCGGGAAACCGATGGTGGACAGTTCGCGCCGCATCGCGGCCAGGTAGCGGTCCACGGGTTCGGCGTCGGCTGCCGCCGCTGGGCCGACTTCGGCGCTGCGGGCCTTGAACTGCACGGTGCGGTGGGTGCTGGGCTGGCTGAAGACCACCGCCAGGTGGCCGGTGTTGCGGATGTCCTCCAGGACCTGGGCTGCCTGCGGTGCCCACAGGTACACGGTGATGCGATCGGATGCCGCATCGACGTGGCTGCCGACGGCCCGGACGATGCTGGGTGCCATTGCGGCACTGCGTGATCCGACGAGCGCGGACGCGCCCCGCTCGATCATGGCAAGCAAGTCCGGTGGCAACCTCTGGAGGAGTCCGGCCATGGAATGCTCACGTGCGAAACCGTCGCCGGGTGAGGGCCAGCGCGACCCAGAACGCGCCGATCGCGTAGCCGGCCAGCACGGCCAGGTGGCGCAGGGGAGACTCGGGCCAGCGGTCCAGGAACATGGGGCGCACCAGTTCGACCGCATTGGTCAGGGGCAGCCAGTCGGACACGATGCGGATCAGCTCGGGAAGCTGCTCGCGCGGGAAGAACACCCCGGACAGGAACATCATGGGCGTGAGGAACAGGGTGAAGTAGTAGGTGAAAAAATCGTACCCTTTTGCCAGCGCATTGAAAATCAGGGCAATGCAGGAGAAGGTGATCCCCGCGCCGGCCAGCACCAGCCAGGCCACGGCGAGCTTCGGGCTGCTGCTGATGCCCAGGGCCAGCATCACGCCCAGGATGATCGTCACGGTGAACAGCGCCTTGTAGGCAGCCCAGAGCATCTCGGCCAGCACGACGTTGTCGAGCGAGACGGGCGCGTTCATGATGCCGTCCCAGGTCTTCTGCACGTGCATGCGCGAGAACGCCGAGTACAAGGCCTCGAACGACGCGGCGTTCATCGCGCTCATGCAGATCGATCCGCTCGCCAGGAACACGATGTACGGCACCGCCTCGCCGTGCAGGTTCACCTGGCCGACCAGGGCGCCCATGCCATAGCCGAACGCCACCAGCCACATCAGCGGTTCGGCGATGTTGCCCAGCAAGCTGGGAACGGCCAGCTTGCGCCACACCAGCAGGTTGCGCAGGAAGACCGGCCACCAGCGTCCGGACAGGTCGGGGATGCGCCAGTGCGCGCGTGCGTCCATCATCAGCCGTCCTCCCGGATCTGCCGGCCGGTGAGCTTGAGGAACAGGTCCTCGAGGTTGGCCGGGCGGTGCAGGGTGCGAAGGCGTGGGTGGTCCTGCGCCAGCCGATCCAGCAGCGGCCTGGCGTCCTGCGTATAGAAGAAAACCGTCTCGCCGCTGACCTCCACCCGGCGGGCGAGTTCGCGCAGCGGCGATTCGGCCAGTGCGAGCGCACCCGTGCCATACGCTTCGACCACATCGGGCTCGAGGTGCTCCGCGATCAGCGCCCGCGGCGTGCCCTCTGCGATCTTGCGGCCATGGTCCAGCACCAGCAGGCGCGAGCACAGGCGCTCGGCTTCGTCCATGAAGTGGGTGGTCAGCAGGATGGACTTGCCCTGCTGCAGCAGCAGCTGCAGGCGCTCCCACATGAGGTGCCGCGCCTGCGGATCGAGGCCGGTGGTGGGCTCGTCCAGCATCAGCAGATGCGGGTCGTTGACCAGGGCGCGGGCCAGGCTCAGCCGCCGCCGCATGCCGCCGGACAGTTCGACCGGCTTCGCGCGCGCCTTGTGCGACAGCGCCGCGAACTCGAGCAGGCGGGGAATCCGCTCGCGGATGTCGGCCGGCCGCATGCCGAAGTAGCGGCCGTAGACGAGCAGGTTCTCCTCGCAGCTGAAGTCCGGGTCGAGTGAGTCGAACTGGCTGACCACCCCCAGGCGCGACTTGATGGCCATCGCGTCCTGCGGCATCGCCATGCCCATGGCCCGGATGCTTCCCTGGTCAGGGGTGCTCAGCCCCAGGCACATGCGGATGGTGGTGGTCTTGCCGGCGCCGTTCGGCCCGATGACGCCGAGGCATTCGCCGGCCTCGATGCGGAAGGACAGGTCGTTCACGACAACGGTGCTGCCGTAGCGCTTGGTGAGGTGGGAGGCTTCGAACAGCGGCTCGGGCGGGGTCATCGGTGGGCTATTGTGGCGCAGCCGGCTTGATCGCGCAGGGCCCTAGAATCGCGCCAACCTTCAGAGGAAGCCGCCCGTTGTTCGCACCACTTTCCATCCAGCAGCAGTACCTGCTGCCCAAGCGGCTGCTCACCCGATTCGCTGGCGCCGTCGCCGGGCTGCGCGGTGGCCCGGTCACGCATGCCCTGATCCGCCGCTTCATCGCCAGGTATGGCGTCAACATGGCGGAGGCGGCCGATCCGCGCGTCGAAAGCTACGCGACCTTCAACGAGTTCTTCACCCGTGCGCTGCGCCCGGGCGCCCGACCGATCGCCGATGTGCCCTTCGTGTGCCCGGTCGATGCGGCCATCAGCCAGTTCGGGCCGATCGAGCACGACCAGATTTTCCAGGCCAAGGGCCACAGCTACTCCACCACCGCGCTGCTGGGCGGCGACGCCGAACTGGCGCGGCAGTTCGACCACGGCCACTTCGCCACGCTCTACCTCGCGCCGCGCGACTACCACCGCATCCACATGCCCTGCGACGGAAAGCTGGTCCGCATGGTCTACGTGCCCGGGGACCTGTTCTCGGTCAACCCGCTGACCGCACGCCACGTGCCCGGCCTGTTCGCCCGCAACGAGCGCGTCGTGTGTGTGTTCGACACGGCCTACGGACCTTTCGTCAACGTGCTGGTCGGCGCGACCATCGTCGGCAGCGTGGCGACGACCTGGCACGGCGTGGTCAATCCACCGCGCACCCGCGGCGTGCGGACCTGGGACTACCGGGAGCAGGACATCCTGCTTCGCAAGGGCCAGGAGATGGGCCGCTTCCTGCTCGGGTCGACGGTTGTGATGCTGTTCCCCAGGAACGTGCTGACCTTCGAGCCTGACTGGGCGCCGACCCGCGCCGTGCGGCTGGGTCAGCCGATGGCCACTGCGGTCGCCTGAGGCTTCAGACCGCGAGCGGGTCCACGTCGACGGCCCAGCGGATCAGCCCGGGCTGCCGCAGCCCCTGCAGCACCGCCTGCCAGGCCGCCAGGAAACGCTGCAGCGCCGGCCGTGAGGCGCTTTCGACCAGCAGTTGCGCGCGCTCGACGTTGGCCACGCGCTGGATCGCCATCGGCACCGCGGAGTACAGGACCACCGGTTCCGAGACGGCCAGGCCCGCCATCGCCTCCCGCGCCGCCTCCAGGAAGGCATGCGCCGCTTCCTGCGTCCGCGCCTCGGCGCGAAGCAGCGCCTGGAAGGCGAACGGCGGCATGCCAGCCGCCCGGCGGTCCTGAAGCTGCGACGTGGCGAAGGCGGGATAGTCGTGATTGCGCAGCGCACCGAACAGCGGATGCCGCGGGTTGAAGGTCTGCACCCACATCTCGCTGGCGCTGGCGTGGGCGACGTCGCGGCCGGCGCGGCCGGCGGCCTGCATCAGCAGCGCGAAGAGCCGCTCCGGCGCGCGGAAGTCGCTGGAAAACAGCGCTGAATCGGGGTTGACCGCCGCCACCAGCGTGATGCGCCGGAAGTCGTGGCCCTTGGTCACCATCTGGGTGCCGACGAGTACGTCCACCTCGCCGGCGTGGACCTGCGCCAGTTGCGCCTCCAGCACGCCCTTGCCGCGCATGCTGTCCGCATCCATTCGCGCGATGCGCACCGCGCCCCCGCCCGGGCGCTCGATGCCCACGAGCAGTTCCGCCAGGTGCTCCTCGAGCCGTTCGGTGCCGCGGCCCACCGGCGCGATGTCGACGTTGCCGCAGGCCGGGCAGGCGCGCGGCACGCGCTCCGCGTGCCCGCAGTGATGGCAGCGCAGGCTGCGGTCGAGCTTGTGGAACACGCGAAAGGCGCTGCAGTGCGGGCATTCGCTCTTCCACTCGCAGGCCGTGCAGGCCAGCACCGGCGCATACCCGCGCCGGTTGAGGAACACCAGCGACTGCTCGCCGCGGGCGACGCGCTGGCCGATGGCGTCCAGGAGCGGCGGCGACAGCACCGTGCGGGCAGGCTGGAGGTTCATGTCGACCAGGCGCACGCGCGGCAGATCGCCCGCGCCGATGCGCTGCGGCATGTCGAGCCGGACATAGCGGCCGGACTCGCAGGCCTGCCAGCTCTCCAGCGACGGCGTGGCCGAACCGAGCACCACCTGCACGCGCTCCGCGTGTCCGCGCCAGACCGCCAGGTCGCGCGCCGAATACCTCGCGCCCTCCTGCTGCTTGTAGCTGGGGTCGTGCTCTTCGTCGACCACGATCAGCCGAAGGCCCGGGACCGACGCGAACACCGCCATCCGGGTGCCCAGCACGATGCGGGCCTGGCCCGCGTGGGCGCGCAGCCAGCTGCGCAGCCGCTGCGCGGGTGTCAACCCGCTGTGCAGCGCCACCACCGCGTCTTCGCCGAAACGACCCGTGAATCGTGCGAGCAGCTGGGGCGTGAGGTTGATCTCCGGCACCAGGATCAGTGTCTGTGCGTCGGGGTCTTCGTCCAGCGCCTGCTGGACGCAGCGCAGGTACACCTCGGTCTTGCCGCTGCCGGTCGAGCCGAACAGCAGGAAAGGGCCGGCCTCTTCGCGGATCCGCGCGAGCGCGGCCTCCTGCTGGGGCGAGGCCTCGGGGCGCGTCTCGGCGGCCCCCTGGCCGCCGGCGGCCGCGGTACGCTTCAGGCGCCGGGCCAGACGGGTGGCGTCCAGCTCGCGCAACTGAGGCGGCAACGCCGCCAGTGCGACTTCGCCCAGTCCGCGCTGGTAGTACGCGGCGGTGAACGCGACGAGCCGCCGCCAGGCGGCGGACAGCGGCGGGAGCTCCGACAGCGCTCCGGCGACGGGTTTCAGCGCGTACGACGTGTCTGCGGCAGGCGTCCCGGCGTCGTCCCACACCACGCCCAGGGTGTCGCGGCGGCCAAGAGGCACGCGCACCAGCGTGCCTGGCGAGAGTGGAAGCTCACTTGCATAGCTCAGGGGTCCGGACAGGCCGCTGTGTGCGGGCGTCGCCACCACGACGGAAAGCTGGTGGGGCCATGACGCGGCCACTTAGGGCGCCCTCCTCATGCCGGACTCAAGATCGGACCGCAAGTGCTTGATTTGCCGAAACTTTGAGAACTCAACAGCCAAGCTGTGGATAACTTTGTTGAAAGAGTGCGCCTGAGCGGCCGCAAAGCCGCGCGGATCAAGGCTTCCGCTGGAAACGGCCGCGGTTGAGCCAAAAAAATTCTTGAGGAAAATCAAAGACTTGCGTGGGCCGCGTTCACGCGCCATCCTGCGGCGCAGCAAGAATGTGACAAATTTCCTGCAGACCCTCTTTTGTGCATAAGTCAAGACTCGGACCGCTTTCAGGTGTCAGTTTTTTCTCAGGGAATCTCCGGATGACACCCCCGAGCGATCAGCTCAGGCGGAGCGCAGCTGTCGGGAATGGGCATGGACGGTGTCCACCAGCACCGACACCTGTTCAGGCGGCGTGTGCTGGCTGATGCCGTGGCCCAGGTTGAAGATGTGGGTCGGGCCCTCTCCCGGCCCCCGGTGTGGCGCGCCGAAGCTGTCGAGCACGCCACGGACCTGCTTGGCCACCTGCTCCGCGCCGGCAAACAGCACGTTCGGGTCGAGGTTGCCCTGCAGGGCCTTGCGCGAGCCGACCTGCGCGCGTGCGCGCCCGAGGTTGACGGTCCAGTCGACGCCCAGCACGTCGCAGTCGAGGCCAGCCATCTCGTCCAGCCATAGCCCGCCGCCCTTGGTGAAGACGATGCGGGGGATGACCGCGCCCTCGTGCTGCCGCTTCAGGCCGGCCAGCACGCGGCGGGTGTAGGCGAGGCTGAATTCCTGGAAAGCCCCGTCGGCCAGCACGCCGCCCCAGCTGTCGAACACCATCACGGCCTGGGCGCCTGCGTCGATCTGGGCGTTGAGGTAAGCCGCCACTGCATCGGCGTTGATCGCGAGCATGTGGTGCATCAGGTCAGGCCGGCTGTACATCAGGCTCTTGACCAGGCGGTAGTCGTCCGAGCCGCCGCCTTCGACCATGTAGCAGGCGAGGGTCCAGGGGCTGCCCGAGAAGCCGATCAGCGGCACCCGCCCCGCCAGTGCGCGCCGGATCGAGGTGACCGCGTCGAACACATACCGCAGCCGTTCCATGTCGGGCACGGCAAGCGCACGCACGGCGGCTTCGTCGCGCACGGGCGAGGCGAAGCGCGGGCCTTCGCCAAGGGCGAAGCTCAGCCCCAGTCCCATCGCATCCGGCACCGTGAGGATGTCCGAGAACAGGATGGCGGCATCCAGCGCATAGCGCTCGAGCGGCTGCAGCGTGACCTCGGTGGCATACCCCGGGTTGGTCGCCAGTCCCATGAAGCTGCCTGCCGTGGCGCGGGTCGCGCGGTACTCCGGCAGGTAGCGACCGGCCTGGCGCATCAGCCACACGGGCGTGTACTCGGTGGCCTGGCGCAGGCAGGCGCGCAGGAAGGTGTCGTTCTGCAAAGGGGCGAAGCTCATGGCGCCATTTTCGCAGGCCCCGGCCGCAGCACCCGTGGTCGCCTGCAGAGCCACACGGCCGCGCGGAATTTCCGTAAGCTGGCTTGCTCGCGGCGCGCCGCATGCGCGTGCCTGCATGCACAAGGAGGATGCTTGAGCTTCGCGTACCCGCGCCCCCAGCTTCAGCGCGCCGACTGGACTCCGCTCAACGGACCCTGGCGCTTCTGCTTCGATGACGAAGCCCGCTTCGAGAACCCGGCCGACGTGGGGCAGTGGCCGCTCGAGATCACCGTGCCCTTCCCGCCGGAGGCCAAGGCGAGCGGGATCGGCGACACCGGATTCCACAAGGCCGTCTGGTACCAGCGCGACGTGCAGATCGTCCCGGCGGAAGACCGCGTGATCCTGCGTTTCGGCGCCGTCGATTACGCCGCCAAGGTGTGGGTCAACGATCGCCTCGCCGTCACCCACGAGGGGGGGCACACGCCGTTCGCGGCCGACATCACCCACCTGCTCGATCCCTCCGGGCGGCAGGTCATCACCGTTCGCGCCGAGGACGACCCGCACGAGCTGACCAAGCCACGCGGCAAGCAGGACTGGCAGCTGGAGCCGCACTCGCTCTGGTATCCGCGCACCACCGGCATCTGGCAGACCGTGTGGTTCGAGCGCGTGCCAAGGACCTACGTCGACAAGATCCGCTGGACGCCCCGCGTGGATGGTTTCCTGATCGGGTTCGAGGCACGCGTGGCCGGCGAGGGCGCCGACGAACTGACCATCGAGCTCAACCTCGCGCTCGGCGACCGCATCCTGGCGAGCGACAGCTACAAGGTGGTCGACGGCGAGGTCGACCGGCTCATCGGCCTGTCCGACCCCGGCATCGACGACTTCCGCAACGAACTGTTATGGAGTCCGGAGCGGCCGACCCTGATCGATGCGCGCGTGCGGCTCATGCGCGGCGAGGAGGTTGTGGACGAGTTCACCAGCTACACCGCGCTTCGCTCGGTCACCACCCTGCGCGACCGCTTCATGCTCAATGGCCGGCCGTACGTGCTGCGCATGGTGCTCGACCAGGGCTACTGGCCCGACACCCTGCTCGCGGCGCCGAGCGACGAGGCGCTGCGGCGCGACGTCGAACTCGCCAAGGAAATGGGCTTCAATGGCGTGCGCAAGCACCAGAAAGTCGAGGATCCGCGCTACCTGTACTGGGCGGACAAGCTCGGTTTGATGGTCTGGGGCGAGATGCCCTCGGCCTACCGCTTCACGCGCACCGCGATCAAGCGGACGGTGCGCGAGTGGACCGAAGTGATCGACCGCGACTACTCGCATCCCTGCGTGATCGTCTGGGTGCCTTTCAATGAGTCGTGGGGCGTGCCCGAGCTGACCTCGGTGCAGAGCCAGCGCCATGCGGTCGAGGCGCTCTACCACCTCACCCGCACGCTCGACCAGACCCGGCCGGTCATCGGCAACGACGGCTGGGAATCCAGCGCCACGGACATCATCGGCATCCACGACTACGACGCCAACACCGAGCACATGCGCCAGCGCTATGGTGCGGAGATCAAGCCCGAGACGCTGTTCGACCGGCGCCGTCCCGGCGGGCGCATCCTGACGCTCGACGGCTATCCGCATCGCGGCCAGCCCATCGTGCTGACCGAGTTCGGTGGCATCGCATTCCAGAAGCACCCGGACCCGAACGTCAAGACGACCTGGGGCTACACGCGCGCGATGGACGAGGAGGAGTTCGCGCAGCTCTTTGAATCGCTGCTCGCGACGGTGATCCACACGGCGCTGTTCAGCGGCTTCTGCTACACCCAGTTCACCGACACCTTCCAGGAGGCCAACGGGCTGCTGCACGCCGACCGCACGCCCAAGATTCCCCTGGAGCGGATCCGGGCCGCCACCAGCGTGTCGCGGACCTACATCCCCGGGGGCGTCTGATGCACCAGCTCGCGCTCACCAAGCCCGACGGGCGGCGCCTGACGCTCTATGCGCGCGAGCCCATCGATCCGGGCCTGGTCGCGCCCAGCCCGTTTCCCGATCCGCTCACGGCGGCCCCGCACCTGCGCTGGCATCCGATCCGGGGCGAATGGGTGACCTACGCCGCCTTCCGCCAGGACCGCACCTTCCTGCCGCCGCCCGAATACAACCCGCTCGCGGTCACGCGCGATCCGTCCAGCCCGACGGAGGTGCCGGCAGGCCGATGGGACGTGGCGGTGTTCGACAACCGGTTTCCGTCACTCGTCGAGCCGCCGCAGGGCTTCGCTGCGCCGCAGATGATCGTGCCCACGGAGGCCGCGCGGGGCGCCTGCGAGGTGGTCGTCTTCACGCAGGACCCGCAGGCCTCGCTCGGCGCGCTGCCGCTGGACCACATCGCCCTGCTGCTGCAGGTCTGGGGCGAGCGCACGCTGCGCCTGGGCGAGCGGCCACACATCCGCTACGTCCTGCCCTTCGAGAACCGCGGCGCGGAAGTCGGCGTGACCCTGCACCATCCCCACGGCCAGATCTACGCCTACCCGGTGGTCCCGCCGGTGCCCGCGCGCATGCTCGAGGTCGCCGCCGCGCACACGCGCGAGCACGGCCGCGGTCCGCTGGAGAGGCTGATCGAGGGCGAGCGCAGGGAAGGGCTGCGCATGCTGTACGAAGGCCCGCACGCGGTTGCCTTCGTGCCGGTCTGCGCGCGCTATCCCTACGAGACCTGGGTCGCGCCGCTGCGCCCGGTGGGCGGCTTCGCCGACCTGCGCGACGACGAGCGCGCGGACCTCGCACGGGCGCTCAAGACGGTGCTGCTCAAGTACGACGGTCTGTGG
>DAIMZU010000048.1:0-10674 GCA_036733845.1 Ramlibacter sp. | reverse complement strand
ACATCTTCAGCTATGCGCAGTGGCTGGCCTGCGGCTACGTGGTCAACTGCCCCGAATCCGTGGCCACCGTGACCATCGACCTGAAGGAGATCGGCCCCACGTACTACTTTGCGCCGCCGCGGGTGTTCGAAGGCCTGCTCACCAGCGTCATGATCCGCATGGAAGACGCGGGCGCGATCAAGCGGCGCATGTTCCACGCCTTCATGGACGTCGCGCGCCGCGTGGGCCCGCGCCTGCGCGACGGCCTGTCCGTTCCCCTGGGCGACCGGCTGCTGTACGGCCTGGGTGACCTGCTGGTCTATGGGCCGCTGCGCAACAACCTGGGCATGTCGCGGGTGCGCGTGGCCTACACCGCGGGCGAGGCCATCGGCCCTGACCTTTTCACCTTCTACCGCGCCATCGGCATCAACCTCAAGCAGCTGTACGGATCCACCGAGACTGCGGTATTCGTGTGCATGCAGCCGGACCACCAGGTCCGGGCGGACACCGTCGGCGTGCCGTGCCGGGGCGTCGAGATCCAGGTGGCGGACAACGGCGAGATCCTGGTGCGCTCGCCCGGGCTGCTCAAGGAGTACTACCGCAATCCCGAGGCGACCCGCGAGGTCCGCACCGAGGACGGCTGGTACCGCACCGGCGACGCCGGCTTCCTGGACGCGCAGGGCCATCTCAAGATCATCGATCGCGCCAAGGACGTCGGCAAGCTCGCCTCCGGCGACATGTTCGCGCCCAAGTACATCGAGAACAAGCTCAAGTTCTTCCCGCACATCAAGGAAGCGGTGGCGGTGGGCGACCGGCGCGACAGGGTGTGCGTGATGATCAACATCGACTTCGACGCCGTGGGCAACTGGGCGGAGAAGCGCAACCTGCCCTACGCCGGCTACACCGACCTGGCGCAGAAGCCCGAGGTGTACGCCCTGGCGCGCGAATGCGTGGAAAAGGTCAACGCGGACCTCGCGGCCGACGAGAAGCTGGCCGGCAGCCAGGTGCACCGCTTCCTGATCCTGCACAAGGAGCTGGACGCCGACGACGGCGAGCTCACGCGCACCAACAAGGTCCGCCGCGGCTTCATCGCCGAGCGCTACCAGGTGCTGGTGGACGCCCTCTACGGCGGCAGGTCCGAGCAATTCATCGAGACGCAGGTGAAGTTCGAGGACGGCCGCACCGGCAGCGTCAGTGCCACGCTGCGCATCGAGGACGCGCGCACCTTCGCGCCCATGAAAGCGGCGGCATGAAGATCATGAGAGACCCAGACCACTCCGGAATCGCGGCGTCCCCCACGCCGCCGGGCACCGCGCGGCGCTTCGGCGACGTGATCCTGGACGTGAAGAACATCTCGCTGGCCTTCGGCGGCGTCAAGGCGCTGTCGGACATCTCGTTCGACGTGCGCGAGCACGAGGTGCGCGCCATCATCGGCCCCAACGGCGCCGGCAAGAGCTCGATGCTCAACTGCATCAACGGCGTCTACCAGCCGCAGCAGGGCAGCATCACCTTCCGCGGCAAGACCTTCAGTCACATGAAGAGCCGCCAGGTGGCCGAGATGGGCATCGCCCGCACCTTCCAGAACCTGGCCCTGTTCAAGGGCATGAGCGTGCTGGACAACATCATGACCGGCCGCAACCTGAAGATCCGCAGCAACATCCTGCTGCAGGCCCTGCGCATCGGGCCGGCCGAGCGCGAGGAGATCCGCCAGCGCGAGTTCGTCGAGCGCATCATCGATTTCCTGGAGATCCAGGCCTGGCGCAAGACCCCGGTGGGGCAACTGCCCTACGGCCTGCAGAAGCGGGTCGACCTCGGACGCGCCCTGGCCATGGAGCCGCAGGTGCTGCTGCTCGACGAGCCCATGGCCGGCATGAACGTCGAGGAAAAGCAGGACATGTGCCGCTTCATCCTCGACGTCAACGACGAGTTCGGAACCACCGTCGTCCTGATCGAGCACGACATGGGCGTGGTGATGGACATCAGCGACCGCGTGGTGGTGCTCGACTACGGCAAGAAGATCGGCGACGGCACCCCGGCCGAGGTGCGTGCCAATGAGGACGTGATCCGCGCCTACCTGGGCACCTCGCACTGACGGGGCCGCGGAACCGCGCGCCGAGACAACAGAACACCTGGGACCTGAGATGGGATTCTTCCTCGAAACACTGATCGGCGGCCTGATGGCAGGCATGCTGTATTCCTTGATCGCGCTCGGCTTCGTGCTGATCTTCAAGGCCTCGGGCGTCTTCAACTTCGCGCAGGGCGCGATGGTGCTGTTCGCGGCCCTGGCGATGGCCCGCTTCTCGGAATGGTTCCCGGCACTGCTCGGCGTGGAAAGCAAGGTGCTGGCCAACCTGATGGCTTTTGGCGCGGCCATGCTCATCATGG
Organism: Ramlibacter sp.; assembly: GCA_036733845.1. GTDB lineage: Bacteria > Pseudomonadota > Gammaproteobacteria > Burkholderiales > Burkholderiaceae_C > Ramlibacter. The sequence goes on along the minus strand of DAIMZU010000048.1, from coordinate 8,310 downwards.
TGGCAGTCGCGTGGGCCGTCGAGCGGCTGGTGCTGGGCAAGCTGGTCAACCAGGAGGGCATCACGCTGCTGATGGCGACCCTGGGCATCACCTACTTCCTCGACGGGTTCGGGCAGACGATCTTCGGCAGCGACATCTACAAGATCGACATCGGGCTGCCCAAGGACCCGTTGTTCATGCTGCAGCAGTTCTTCGAGGGCGGCGTGCTGGTCAGCAAGGAAGACCTCTATGCCGCCGGCATCGCCGCGGCGCTGGTGATCAGCCTGTCCATCTTCTTCCAGTACACGAGCACCGGCCGGGCGCTGCGCGCCGTGGCCGACGACCACCAGGCGGCGCAGAGCATCGGCATCCCGCTGTCGCGCATCTGGGTGATCGTCTGGAGCGTCGCGGGCTTCGTGGCGCTGGTCGCCGGAATGATCTGGGGCAGCAAGCTCGGCGTGCAGTTCACGCTGAGCCTGGTGGCGCTCAAGGCGCTGCCGGTGGTCATCCTGGGTGGCCTGACCAGCGTGCCCGGCGCCATCGTGGGGGGGCTGATCATCGGCGTCGGCGAGAAGGTGTCCGAGGTCTACCTCGGCCCGACGCTGGGCGGCGGCATCGAGATCTGGTTCGGCTACGTGCTGGTGCTCTTCGTGCTGCTGGTGCGGCCCCAGGGGCTCTTCGGCGAAAAGATCATCGACCGGGTCTGACCCGATCGCAACCCGGACACACAGGAAGACACTCGCGATGTTCTACAGAGAGAACGGCCAGTTCAAGACCAGCTACCGGAGTGACCAGCAGATCTTCCCGATCCTGCAGGACCGATGGGGCATCGCGCTGCTGCTGCTGGTGGCCGTGGTGGGCGTTCCGCTGATGGCGGACGAGTACATGTTCCGCGCCATCCTGATTCCCTTCCTGATCCTGTCCCTCGCGGCAATCGGCCTGAACGTGCTGGTGGGCTACTGCGGGCAGGTCTCCCTGGGCACCGGCGCCTTCATGGCGGTGGGCGCCTACGCCGCGTACAACTTCATGGTCCGCATCGACGGCATGCCCCTGCTGGTCGCGGTGCTCCTGGGCGGCCTGTGCGCCACAGTCATCGGCGTGCTGTTCGGCATACCCAGCCTGCGCATCAAGGGCCTCTACCTGGCCGTCGCCACGCTGGCTGCCCAGTTCTTCGTCGACTGGGCCTTCCTGCGGGTGTCCTGGTTCACCAACAATTCGTCGTCGGGGTCGGTGTCGGTGTCTCAGCTCGAGGTCTTCGGCTGGGTGGTCAACACGCCGCTCGAGAAGTACTTCCTGTGCCTGGGGCTGGTGGCACTGTTCGCGCTGCTGGCCAAGAACCTGGTGCGCGGCGCCATCGGCCGGGAGTGGATGGCCATCCGCGACATGGACGTGGCGGCGGCGGTCATCGGCATCCGTCCGGTCTACGCCAAGCTCACGGCCTTCGCGGTCAGCAGCTTCATCGTCGGCGTGGCCGGGGCGCTCTGGGGCTTCGTCCACCTGGGCTCCTGGGAGCCGGCGGCGTTCTCGATCGACCGCAGCTTCCAGTTGCTGTTCATGATCATCATCGGCGGCCTGGGCTCGATCATGGGCAGCTTCTTCGGCGCGGCCTTCATCGTCGTGCTGCCCATCTTCCTGAACCAGGCCCTTCCGGCGCTCGGGGCGCTGGTCGGGGTCACCATCACCACGGCTGGCGTGGCCCACACCGAGATGATGATCTTCGGCGCCCTGATCGTGTGGTTCCTGATCGTCGAGCCGCACGGACTGGCAAAGCTGTGGTCCATCGGCAAGCAGAAGATGCGCCTGTGGCCCTTCCCCCATTGAGCCCCATGTTGGGGAAAACACTTCCGGTCAAACCCGCTTGAACAATGGCCTGACCCGTTTCATCGTTCGCACACTCAACCACTGGAGACAACCGTCATGAAACTCAAGACCATCGCCACGGCCGCACTGCTGGCAGCGGCAGCCACGGGGGCCCTGCTGACCGCGCCGGTCGTCCAGGCGCAGGCGCAGGCCGGCGCCAAGGTGCAGTTCTTCCCCAGCCTCACCGGCCGCACCGGCGCCGTGGCGCCCAATGCCACACCCTTCGCCAACGGGTATGCCGACTACATGAAACTGGTCAATGCCCGCGGCGGCATCAACGGCGTCATGACACTGGTCGAGGAATGCGAGACCGCCTACGCCACCGACCGCGGCGTCGAATGCTACGAGCGCCTCAAGAACAGGCATGGCGGCGCCACCGTCTTCCAGCCGCTGTCCACCGGCATCACCTTCGCGCTGACCGAGAAGATCCCCACCGACAAGATCCCCATGATCACGTCGGGCTACGGCCGCAGCGACAGCCAGGACGGCGGCATCTTCCGCTGGAACTTCCCGCTGATCGGCCACTACTGGGTCGCCGGCGACGTCGTGCTGCAGCACATTGCCAAGCAGGAAGGCGGATTCGACAAGCTCAAGGGCAAGAAGATCGCCGTCGTCTTCCATGACAGCCCGTTCGGCAAGGAACTGCTCCCCATCCTCGAAGAGCGCTCCAAGATGCACGGCTTCAGCCTGCAGCTCCTGCCGGTGCCCGCCCCCGGCGTCGAGCAGAAGGCCATCTGGCTGCAGGTGCGCCAGCAGCGCCCGGACTTCGTGATCATGCAGACCTGGGGCGTCATGACCCCCACCGCGATCAAGGAGGCCATCGCCACCGGCTTCCCGCGCGAGAAGATGTTCGGCACCTGGTGGAGCGGTGCCGAGCCGGACCTGCGCGACATCGGCGCGGCCGCCAAGGGCTACAGCGCGGTCATGATGCAGCACGGCGCCGAGCCGAACTCGGACGTGGTCAAGGAGATTTTGTCCAAGGTCCACGACAAGGGCCAGGGCACCGGGCCGCGTGACGAGGTCGGGTCCGTGCTGTATATGCGCGGCGTCGTTGGCGCGATGCTGGCGGTCGAGGGCGCGCGCACGGCGCAGGAGCGCTTCGGCAAGGGCAAGCCGGTCACCGGCGAGCAGGCGCGCTGGGGCTACGAGAACCTCAACCTCACGCAGGCCAAGCTCGACGCCCTCGGCTTCAAGGGCGTGATGCGCCCGGTGTCGACCAGCTGCGCCGACCACATGGGTTCCGCCTGGGCCCGCGTGCACACCTGGGACGGTGCCAAGTTCACCTGGTCGTCCGACTGGCTGCAGGCCGACGAGCAGATCATCCGCCCGATGGTGCGGGCATCGGCCGAGCGCTACGCCGGCGAGAAGAAGCTGCAGCGCCGCCCGGCGCAGGACTGCCAGTCCTGATGAACGGCCGGCGCCGAGGACTGGCGCGCCGGCAACCCATCCCTCCTTCCACGGCGTGGAAGGAGGGCAGCGGCCCGCAGCCGCAAGGAACACACACATGAGCGCGAACCCCATCGTACTGAACGTCAACGGCATCGAGGTCATCTACAACCACGTGATCCTGGTGCTCAAGGGCGTGTCGCTGCAGGTGCCCCAGGGCGGCATCGTCGCCCTCCTGGGCGGCAACGGCGCCGGCAAGACCACCACGCTGCGTGCCGTGTCCAACCTGCTCAAGGGCGAACGCGGCGAGGTGACCAAGGGCAGCATCGAGCTTCGCGGCGAGCGCATCGAGAACCTGTCGCCGGCCGACCTGGTGCAGCGTGGCGTGGTGCAGGTGATGGAAGGGCGCCATTGCTTTGCCCACCTGACCATCGAGGAGAACCTGCTCACCGGCGCCTACACCCGCAAGAGCAAGTCCGAGATCGCTGCCAACCTGGAGAAGGTCTACAACTATTTTCCCCGCCTGAAGACGCGGCGCGGGTCGCAGGCGGCCTACACCTCGGGCGGCGAGCAGCAGATGTGCGCCATCGGCCGCGCGCTCATGGCCAACCCCTCCCTGGTGCTGCTCGACGAGCCCTCGATGGGCCTGGCGCCGCAGATCGTCGAGGAGGTGTTCGAGATCGTCAAGGACCTCAACGTCAAGGAACGCGTCACTTTCCTGCTGGCCGAGCAGAACACCAACATGGCGCTTCGCTATGCGAACTACGGCTACATCATGGAGAGCGGCCGGGTCGTGATGGACGGCGTCGCCTCGGACCTCGCGAACAACGAGGACGTCAAGGAGTTCTATCTCGGCATGGGAGGCTCGGAGCGCAAGAGCTTCCGCGATGTCAAGAGCTACAAGCGCAGGAAGCGCTGGCTGGCTTGATGTTTTCGCGGGGACGGCGGCGTTCGCGGGGATGACGGAGCTCGCTTGGGCGCTCACTTACCCGCCGCGATCTCCTGGAGCGCGCCGAGGTCCACCACTTCGATCGATCCGTAGCCGATGCGGATGATCCCCTGGTCCTGCAGTTCATGCAGGACGCGATTGGCGATCTGGCGGGACACGCCGGACAGGCGGCCGATTTCTTCCTGCGAGATCGCCAGCTGCGCGGTGGTGGTGGGGTACAGGTCGCGGTTGAAGAGGCTGGCCAGGCAGTAGGCGACCTGCGCCCGGGTGTCGTTCAGGCGAAGGCTCTGCACCATTGCGATGAAGTGGCCCAGCCGGGCATTCAGTTGACTGATCAGCCAGAACGAGAAGGCGTGGCTGTCCTTCATGAGCCACAGGAACGTGGACCGGGGCATGAAGGCCACCGTGCTGTCGCGGATCGCCACCACGTCGTAAGGGCGCAGCTCGCCCTTGATCGCCGAGCCTTCCCCTACCCAGGCGCCTGCGGGGACGCCGATGAAGCTGGCGCTCTTGCCGCTCGCCGTGATGGTCTCGACCTTGAGCATTCCCTCGACCACGCCCACCCAGTGAAGGGCGGGGGCCCCCCGGGCGCAGACGGTGGCGCCGCTGTCGAACTCGCGTGTGAACACCTCGCGCCGCACGCGCTCGCACTGTTCGGGTGACAGTCCTTCCATCCAGGGCGCGGTGTCTAGGAATTGCTGCAGTCGTTCAGTGTTCACGGCATGGGAACCGGGTTGTGGTCGCCCTATTCTGGCGCAGCGGCACATCGGGTTTTCCCTCAGCGGCAGGCAGGCCCGATTGGTGAGGGGTGGACAGTATCGCCGCGCCGGCCCTCCTAAAGTTCCGCGCATGGACACACAGCACTACGACGCGCTGGAGACACGCGCGCCGGCCGAGCGCGAGGCGGCGCTCATGACTGCCCTGGCCCGGCAGGTGGCGCATGCCCAGGCGCACAGCCCGGCCCAGGCGAAGCGGCTTGCGGGAATCGATCCCCGGGAGATCCGCACGCGCGAAGCGCTCGCGACCTTGCCGGTCCTGCGCAAGTCCGAACTGCTCGCCGAGCAGGTGGCCCATCGCGGCGGCGTCGATCCGTTCGCGGGCTTCGGTGGTGCCGGCTGGGGAGGGTTGCCCTACACCCGACAGGCGCGCCGCGTGTTCCAGTCGCCAGGGCCCCTGTACGAGCCCCAGGGAGGGGACCACGACCCGTGGCGCCTGGCCCGCGCCCTGCATGCAGCCGGCTTCCGGGCCGGCGACCTGGTCCACAACAGCTTCAGCTATCACCTCACGCCGGCCGGGTTCATGATGGAAGGCGGGGCCTTTGCGCTGGGCTGCACGGTGTTTCCGGGCGGCGTCGGCAACTCCGAACTGCAGTTGGCCGCCATGGCGGACCTGCGGCCGCACGGGTACTGCGGCACGCCCGGCTTCCTCAAGATCCTGCTCGAAGCCGCGCAGGCCAAGGGCCAGCCCGTGGCATCGCTTCGCAAGGCGCTGTTCAGCGGAGAGGCCTTTCCGCCGTCGCTGCGTGCCTGGATGCTCGAGCGGGGCGTCGCCGGCTACCAGTGCTACGCCACCGCCGACCTCGGCTGCATCGCCTACGAGACCGCGGCCTGCGAGGGGCTGGTGCTGGACGAACACGTGATCGTCGAGATCGTGCGTCCCGGCACTGGTGACCCGGTGCCAGAGGGCGAAGTGGGGGAGGTGGTGGTCACCAGCCTGGACGAGGACTATCCCCTGATCCGCTTCGGCACGGGCGACCTCAGCGCCATCCTGCCCGGCATGTGCCCCACCGGCCGCACCAACGTGCGCATCCGCGGCTGGCTCGGACGCGCCGACCAGACCACCAAGGTCCGCGGCATGTTCGTGCATCCCAGCCAGGTGGCGGACGTGCTGCGCCGCCACCCGGAACTGGGTCGCGCCCGGCTGGTGGTGGAGGGCCGCATCGGCGACGAGCGGATGGTGCTGCACGCAGAGGCGCCCGCCGGCGCCGAGGCGCTGAAGGAGCCCCTGGCCGCCAGCCTCAGGGACATCACCAAGCTTCGGTGCGAGGTGCAACTGGTCGCTCAGGGCAGCCTTCCGGCCGACGGCAAGGTGATCGACGACCGGCGCGACTACGGCTGAGGGCTGCGGCCGCACGGAGAGGGCCGGCCGGGCCGGTGGAGCACGGAGCGCGTTGTCGTCTAAGATCCGCCACCACCACTGTCCAGACAGGCCACCATGGCAACCTACCTCGAACTCAAGGCGCAGGCCGAGCAACTGATGGCCGAAGCGGAAAGACTGCGCGAGCAGGAAACGCAGCAGGTCATCGACGACATCAAGGCCAAGATGCAGGCCTACGGCATCACCGCGCGTGACCTCGGCCTGGCCGGCACGGGGACGGGCGGCACCGGTGCACGCCGCACGCCTCGCGCCGCCGGCCGCGAGAAGGTCGTCAAGTACCGCGGCCCGAACGGAGAGACCTGGTCCGGCGGCCGCGGCCGCAAACCCGACTGGGTCGTGCGTGCCCTCAAGGAGGGCCGCTCGATCGACGAGTTCGCGGCCTGATCCCCAGACTGCGTCAGAACCGCATGCCAACAGACAGGGTCATGCCGTCGACCTGGCTGCTGCCCTTGTCGAGGTAACTCATCCAGTCGAGCCCGACATAGGTCTGCGGGTTGATGTTGAAGTTCACGCCGAGTCCGTACGACAGGTCCCACTCACGCTCGGTGCGGCCGGCCAGCGCCGTGCTGATCGTGTGGCGGGTCTGCGCGAAGCCAAGGCGGCCGAACACTTCGATGTTGTCGGTCAGGTTCAGTTTCGGCTTGGCATACGCACCGAAGACGTGCTTGACCTTCAGGTCTGCCGGGACGCCGAGCAAAGTCGTGCTGCCGCTGTCGCGAATGCCGATGCCAAGCATGGCCTCGGCCGCTGCGTTCGGGTGGAAGTTGTAGCCCACGATGCCCCGCAGCAGGTCGCTGCGGGCGCTGGCACCGCTGTTCTCGACGTCGACGCGGGACCATCCCAGTTCGCCGTAGGTCGAAGGGGTGGCCGCTGCCGTGTTCGCGCCCGTGCGCCCGAGCAGTTGCGCGTGGGCGCCTCCCATGCCGAGAAGCATGGCAGTGGCAACAAGGGGAACGAGCTTTTTCATTGGGGGTGTCCTTGTAGGTTAGGTTGAAGAGGAGGGCCAGTCTAGGCAAGCAAGCTGGTACTCGGGTCCGCATGTAACGCGCTTGTGGACTTGTACCCACTCAGCCGGCGCCACAGGCTCGGCCGTGCCACCCGATACCTTTGATACCTTCGGCTGAGGCTGAAAGAGCCATGTCGTTCCGTACAGTCAGGGTTCTCGCCACGGTTCTCCCTCCTCCCTCCGTTCCCGAAGCTTCGTGGCGAGTCTCGACAGTGCTGTTTGGGAACATTTCGCCACCCCTCGGGGTGGCGTTTTTCTATGCGCGCAGTGCTCGCAGTACCAGAAGCAGCCCAATGCCGAAGAGCCCGCCCTGGGCATAGGCGAGGGCCGTCGGGTCGAACGTTGCGGCAGGGAGTGCCCGTGGCAGGAGCAGGCCTGCGGCAGCCAGCAGGATGCCGGCCAGAAGCAGGCCCAATCGCCTGGGAGAGCGCTTCATCGTTCGTCGGGCGCCCGAGTCTGGGATGACGTCGATCCAGGGACGTCCGCGGCGCCCGCTGGGCGCTCCCCAGGACTGCGTTGCGGCTGGGTTGCAGGTGTGTGGGCGTGATCCGTGCCGCTTGCCGGCCCGAAATTGCCTCCGGTGCTGCTGCCACTGCGTCCGCTGCGGCGCATCTGGCGCCAACGGTCCATCCACTTGTTCATCGCTTACTCCTCATGCGATCGACGTTCCGGGTGGATGGTTTGGTCCGTCGCTGCCCCAATAGTTCAAGGCGCCTGCACTCACGGTCCCTGCGGAATCGCACTGCGCGCCTTCGGCTTCACGTCCACCCAGCCGGCGCGCACCAGCCTGTCGAGAATCCGGTCAAGCTCATCCTCACGCAGGTCGGTGTGTGCGAGCAGCCGGAACCGGCTGCAATCGCCCACGCTCATGATCGACAGAGTTCGATACACCCGCGCAGTCTTCATGTCGGCGGGCAGGTCGGGCCATGACCGCAGGACGTATTGTGGCTCCTCCTTCAGGGCGGGCGCCGAA
>DAIMZU010000047.1:0-10737 GCA_036733845.1 Ramlibacter sp. | reverse complement strand
GCGCAGACCGGCACCGGCAAGACAGCCGCCTTCACGCTGCCCATGCTGCACAAGCTGTCCAAGGGCCACGGCAAGACCAACAAGTTCGGCAAGGACGGCATCGCCGCCCTGGTGCTCACGCCCACGCGCGAGCTGGCCGCCCAGGTGGAGGAGTCCATCCGCACCTATGGCAAGTACCTGCCCCTGAGCTCCGCCGTCATCTTCGGCGGCGTCGGGATGAACCCGCAGATCGAGCGCCTCAAGCGCGGCGTCGACATCCTGGTGGCCACCCCGGGCCGCCTGCTCGACCTGAGCCAGCAGGGCCACCTCGACCTGTCCACGGTCGAGATGCTGGTGCTCGACGAAGCCGACCGCATGCTGGACATGGGCTTCATCCACGACGTCAAGAAGATTCTGGCGCTGGTGCCCGCCCAGAAGCAGAGCCTGCTGTTCTCGGCCACTTTCAGCGACGAGATCCGCGACCTTGCCAACGGCCTGCTGCGCGATCCGCGCAGCATCCAGGTGACCCCGCGCAACACCACGGTACAGCGCATCACCCAGGTCGTCCACCCGGTCGGCCGTGCCAAGAAGAAGGCCCTGCTGGCCCACATCATCCAGAAGCACGACTGGAGCCAGGTCCTGGTGTTCACGCGCACCAAGTTCGGCGCCAACCACGTCGCCGAATTCCTCGAAAAGAACGGCATCACGGCCATGGCGCTGCACGGCAACAAGAGCCAGGGTGCGCGCACCCAGGCGCTGGCCGGCTTCAAGAGTGGCGAGATCCGCGCGCTGGTGGCCACCGACATCGCCGCCCGCGGCATCGACATCGACGACCTGCCGCACGTCGTCAATTACGAGATCCCCAACGTGCCCGAGGACTACGTCCACCGCATCGGCCGCACCGGCCGCGCGGGCAAGGAAGGCGCGGCCGTGAGCCTGGTCTGCCTGGACGAGGAAGGCTTCATGCAGGAGATCGAGCGCTTCACCAAGCAGGACATCGCCGTCGAGACGGTCGAGGGCTTCGGCCCCGACGAGGGCGAGCGCGCCGAGCCCATCGCCATGGGCCGCCAGACCCTGTGGGGCGGCGCCGGCAAGCCGCCGAGCCGTGAGGTCATGACGGCGGCCGCCAAGGCCGCTCGCCAGGAAATGATGCAGCGCATCCGCGAGAACAAGGCCCCGGCCACCGGACGCAAGTCCGGCCAGGGCGGCTCGGCGCCGGCGCAGGAAGGCCGATCGCAACCGGCACGCCCGGCACGTGGCCAGCAAGCCACCGGCGGACAGCGTCCGCCGCAGCAGCGCCAGGGCAATGGCGGTGGACGCGGTGGCAATGGTGGCGGCTACGGCGGTGGCTATGGCGGCGGCAACGGCGCACGGGATGGCGCGGCACGCGGCAACCGCGGTCCGGCGCCGGTGCGCGCCCTGCATGACGACGAGGCCCAGCCCCGACTCGGCGCCCACAACCCTTCCAGCCCCTTCGTCCAGCGTGACGCACCGCCGGTGCGCAGCACCGACGGCCAGCCCGATCCGCTGCGCACCAGCGTGGACAGCATGGGTGGGCGCGGACGGCGCAGTGGCGGTGGCGGTGGCCGCAACTTCGGCGGCGGGCGCGGCTGGGGGCGCTGAGCGCCCGGGTTACGGCGGGGCGTTGACGTTCAGGGCCGCTGCTCGCTCAGCAGCAACCTTGTTCGCGGCGGCTTTGCCATCCCTCTCCTGCCGTCGGACGCCAGCCTCCATTGCCGGCGCCTAGCTCATCCGCGACATAGGTGGTCACTCGGTCCGCACAAAACCGGCCGCTGGCGCTGGTTCACGCTGCGGATCCGCAGGGATGTATGCCACGAAGAGGCTGGCGAATCGTTCTACATCCATGGTGAATAGCCGCGCAGGCTGCGCCGGCAGGAAAGTTGGATTGACGGTGTGTGGCTCGAAAGCGTCCCCGGTTCCACGGGGCGGCGCACCGCACTAACATGCACCCCATGAGCCGCCCTTCGCCTTCACCCTCCCCCATCTCCTTCGGCCTCTCCGGCCGCGTCTGCCTGGTCACCGGTGCCGCCCAGGGCATCGGCGAGGCCTGTGCCCGCCGATTCGCGCAGGACGGCGCCTTCGTGGTCGTCTCGGACATCGACGATGGCCGCGGCCAGGCGCTGGCGCAGGAGCTGGGCGCCACCTACGTCCACTGCGACGTGGCTGACAAGGCGCAGGTGGACGCCTGCGTGGCGCAGGTGATGCAGCGGCACGGCCGCATCGACGTGCTGGTCAACAACGCCGGCATCTTCAAGGCGGCCGACTTCCTTGACATCACCGAGGCCGATTTCGACGCGGTGCTGCGGGTCAATCTCAAGGGATCCTTCCTGATGGGCCAGGCCGCGGCGCGCGAGATGGCGCGCGCCGGGCGCGGCAGCATCGTCAACATGAGCTCGGTCAACGCGGTGATGGCCATCCCCACCATCGCCAGCTATAACGTCAGCAAGGGCGGCATCAACCAGCTCACGCGGGTGATGGCCCTGTCCCTGGCTGACAAGGGTGTGCGGGTGAATGCGGTGGCGCCGGGCACCATCGCCACCGAACTGGCGGCCAAGGCCGTGCTGACCAGCGAGGAAGCGCGCGCCCGCATCCTCAGCCGCACGCCGCTGCGGCGCCTGGGCGAGCCGTCCGAGGTGGCGGATGCGGTGGCCTGGCTGGCCAGCGACGCCGCCAGCTACGTCACCGGCGAAATCGTGGTGGTGGACGGCGGCCGCATGACGCTCAATTACACCGTGCCGCTGCCCTCAGGGTCCTGAGCCGTCGGCCGACATCGCGAGTCAGCCACGGCCGATGCCGGCCCCGGCGCGCGGCGGCACAGTGGGGCGGATGCCTGTCTTGAACCGCCGGGAGGCGCTGCTCGCCTTCGCAGCGACGCTGGCGACCCCAACCGCCCGGCCCGGCAGCCCCGCCATGACGACCTTGCACACCTTTGGCGATTCCATCCTCGACTGCGCGCGCTACAACGACCGCGGCGTCCATCCCGGCCAGCTGCTGGTGCGCAACGACGACGCGCTGTTCCCCACGTTCGAAACGCGCGACCTGCTCTCGCTGGGCCCCGCGGCACTGGACGCCCGCGCGGTCGACGGCGCGACCGTGGAGGATCTGGCGGCGCAGGCCCGCGGCGTACAGGCGGGCACCCGCTCGGTCGCGCTGCTGACGATCGGAGGCAACGACCTGCTGCGGGGGCTAGCGTCCGACAGCGGACGCGGGATCAGCCTGTTCGCGGACCGGCTCGAACACTTCCTGGAGGCCCTGCCGATCCGGCCCGTGCTGATCGGCAACGTCTACGACCCGACTTTCGGTGACGACAACCAGAACTTCGTCGGGGTGCCGGCGCGGCTGGCCCGGGCCAACCTGCGCCGCGTCAACGACGCGCTGGCGGCAGCGGCGGCGCGGCACGGCCGCCTGGTGGACGTGCATTCCCATTTCCTGCGGGGCGACCCTTCCTGGTACGTCCACACGATCGAGCCCAGCCTGCGCGGCGCCTCCGAAGTGCGTGCGGCCTTCTGGCCTGCCGTCCGGGCCGCGGCGCTGGCCCCGGTCGGCGCGCTGCGCACGGGTCGGCGCTGAATCCCGGCCGCGTACGCGGCAGGGGCACCTCGGCGGCATCCTGCGATGCGGCGTCACCACGCGCCACGCAAGGACACGTAACTTCCTTGGCACGACGCGCCGCCGCCCATTCCCGCAGTGACATTGCTTACGTTTGCCCTCGCCAGTCCGCTCGTGCCCCTCTAGAGTCGAAGCTCTGTTGAGCTCCTCTGCATGAAACGCGAAGAACACTCGGGCTGGGGCCCGGTCCACGCCGACGACATGGCCGCCATGGCGCGGTCGGTGCTCGCCCGCTATGCGGCGAGCAAGTGGGAGATGGCCCAGGGCCGTTCAGGCTGCACGGATGCGACGGCTGGCGAGGGGGCCGCGCTGCGCTCGGTGCCGGACTCCGGATTCAGCGCCCACCCGATGGACATGCTCAACTGGGTCAGCGACCAGGACGCCCGCGCCGGAACCATGGCCCCACCGCTGCTGCGCACCCTGCGCGGCCACCGCTGCGCCGACCACACGGCGCCCAACACATGGGGGCTGTGGTGCCGCCAGGCCGGCACGCCGAACGGACTGCAGGCCGACACCCGCAACCGCATGCCGTACCGGCTGGAAGACCCGCACTTCGCGATCGTCGCGCTGAGCGTGCCCGGCACCGCCCACTCCGGCGTGGCTTTCCAGGCGTCGCGCGCGCAGGCGGCGCACGTCGCCGAGCTTCGCCTGTGCGGCAACCATCCGCAGGCGCACTGGCGCGACCCGGACGGGCAGCAGGTGCTGCTGACCGCACCCGCACCGCTGGCGGCGGGCTGCCCCGCGGTCCTGACACTGACCTCGAAGCCCGGCGCGCAGGTGCTGAGGGTCAATGGCCGTGCCGGCCCCCGGGCCACCAGCCGCCTGGGTGCAGGCTCACTCGGGCAGCTGCTGGTCGGCTGGGGGTTCGTGCGCTACTTCCCGCGCGCGGGCTTCGGCGGCCATGTGTTCTCGGTACTGACCGGCCGGGGTTCGCCGGACGAGACGGAGCTGCGTGTGCTCGAACGCTACGCCGCCGCGAGCGCGGGCCTGGTGCTCTGAGGGGCCAGGCTGGCGATAATGCCGCCATGCGCCTCCTCCACACCATGCTGCGCGTCGGCGACCTGCAGCGATCCATCGACTTCTACACCCGCGTTCTCGGCATGCAGTTGCTGCGCACCACCGAGCGACCCGAGCAGAAATACTCGCTGGCCTTCGTCGGCTACGAGGGCAACCCCGCCCAGGCCGAGATCGAGCTGACCTACAACCACGGGGTCGATGCGTACGACATGGGCACGGCCTACGGGCACATCGCCCTGGGCGTGGCCGACGTGCATGCCGCCTGCGACAGGATCCGCGCGGCGGGCGGCACCATCACGCGCGAACCGGGGCCGGTCAAGGGCGGCAACACGATCATCGCGTTCGTCCAGGACCCGGACGGCTACAAGATCGAATTGATCCAGCGGGACTGAGGCCGCTCACTCGCACCACAGCGCAATCCGTGGCGCCAGGTCCATCCACAAGGCGAACACTGCAGTGCCGGCGAGCAGCGCGCCGGCCATTCGGGTGCCCCAGTCTTCTCGCAGCCGGTTGCCCGCGGTGCGGATGCGGGCCAGCAGCACCGGACCCAGCAGCAGGCCCAGGCTGCTGCCCGCGGCGAACAGGGCCATCGCGATGGCCCCCTGCACGGGGCCGCCGCTGAGTGAAGCCACCAGCAGCGCCGAGTAGAGCAGCCCGCAGGGCATGAAGGTCCACAGCGCCCCCGCGCCGAACACGCCGCCGCGGCGCTGGACCAGCGGGCGCACGTGCCCCCAGGCGGCGAGGCCCGCCTGCTGCGCCCAGGCGGGCTGGCGCGCAAGCGCCAGCAGCGTGAGGCCCCAGGCCAGCACCAGCAGGTGGAACAGCGTCCAGGCCGGGCGCAGGGCGACGGTGCTGGTCGTCATCCAGGCGAAGGCCTGCACGACGGTGGCGGCGACCGCGCCGCTTGCGGCATAGCCGAAGAGCCGGCCCGCCTGGAAGGTCCAGAGCGAGCGGCGCGCCGAGCCGGTGCCGGCGCGGGTGACCCCTGCGCACGCTGCGCCGCACATCGCCGCGCAGTGCGGGCCCCCGGCGAGGCCCATGAGCAGGGCGGTGGTCGCGAGCGCGGTGGCGGACATCAGAGAATCCGGGAGAACTTCGTGCGGTGGCGGTCCGCCTGAAGGTAGCGGTCGAACACCATGGCGACCGCGCGCACGAAGTACCAGCCTTGGGCCGTGACCTGGACGCCCTGCTCGTCCACCGTGACCAGCCCCTGTGACGCCATGGCCTGCAACTGCTCGAGTTCGGCCGCGAAGTAGCTGCGGAAGTCCAGCATCCAGGCCAGCTCGATGGATTCGAACAGCACCTGTCCCTGGCACATGAGCGCCATGATCACCGCGCGGCGGGCGAGGTCGTCGCGCGACAGCGCGAGCCCGCGGGTGACCGGAAGCTGGCCCTGGTCGAGCAGGTCGTAGTACTCGGCCAGGGTCTTGGCGTTCTGGCTGTAGGTCGCCCCCACCCGGCCGATGGCGGAGACGCCCAGCGCGAGGAGGTCGCAGTCGGGCTGCGTGCTGTAGCCCTGGAAGTTGCGGTGCAGGCGCCCCTGGCGCTTGGCCACGGCCAGCGGGTCATCCGGCAGCGCGAAGTGGTCCATGCCCACGTACACGTAGCCCTCGGCCTCGAAGGACGCCAGCGCCGCGGCGAGCATGCCGACCTTGGCGCCGGCGGCCGGCAACTCGATGGCGTGGATGCGCCGCTGCGGCTTGAAGCGCTCCGGCAGGTGGGCGTAGGCATACAGCGCGATGCGGTCCGGCCGAAGCTGGGCCACCTGCGCGAGCGTGCGGGCAAAGGACTCGGCGGTCTGGCGTGGAAGGCCGTAGATGAGGTCCGCATTGATGGACTCGAATCCCAGGCGGCGGGCTTCGTCCACCAGCGCAAAGACCTGCTCGGCCGGCTGGATGCGGTGCACGGCCTTCTGGACCTCGGGGTCGAAATCCTGCACGCCGAAGCTGATGCGGTTGAAGCCCAGGCGGGCGAGCGTGGCCAGGCGGCCGCTGTCCACGGTGCGGGGATCGACCTCGATCGAATACTCGCCGCCGGGCACCAGCTGGAAGTTGGCACGCAGCATGTCCATGAGCTGCGCCAGCTCGTCGTCCGAGAGGAAGGTGGGCGAGCCGCCGCCCAGGTGAAGCTGGCTGACGGACTGGCCGCGGCCGAGCTGAGCCACCTGCAGCTCCACTTCGCGGGCCAGGTACTTCAGGTACTCCGCCCCGCGCTCATGGTGGCGCGTGATGATCTTGTTGCAGGCGCAGTAGTAGCACAGCGCCTCGCAGAAGGGGATGTGCACGTACAGCGACAGTGGCATGCCCGACGGCGGCGGACCCGCGCGCTGGCGCAGCGCCTGGGAATAATCCGCGGCCGTGAAGGCTTCGACGAAGCGGTCCGCCGTCGGGTAGGACGTGTACCGCGGACCCGGGATGTCGAACCGTTGCAGCAGCGCCGGGGAAATGACAGTCATGAAATCGATCTCTGTTGCCCGGGGACGCGGCCCCGGCGGTCTTATCGGGCCACCAGCACGGGGACCGTGGACTCGGCCACGACCTTGCCCGCGACGCTGCCCAGCATCAGGCGGCGAAGGCCGGTGCGGCCGTGCGAGCCCACCACGATCAGGTCGGCCTGCTCGTCGCGGGCGGTCCGCAGGATGCCGTCGACGGCGGCGACGTCCTCGACCAGCCGCAGTTGCAGGTCCACGGGACCGCCGGCCGCCGCCCGCTGGCTCAGCCGCGCATGGGCCTGGGCTGCGTGGTCGCGCGCCGCCGACATGTAGGAGTCGAAGCCGACCGGGTTGGCTTCGCCGATGCCCAGGTAGGGGTAGGGATCGACCACGTACAGCGCGGTCAGCTTCGCGCCATGGTCGCGGGCGAGCGACAGGGCCAGGTCGGCCGCGTGCTCGGAAGCGGCGGATCCGTCGGTGGCCAGGAGGATGTGCTTGAACATGGTGGAACCTCTTCTTCGTGCGGTGGAGGGGATGGCCGCCATCGTGCCTGTGGGCGGGATGCCGGACCTTGACTTGAGTCAAGCGCCGCCCTCGCGGTTCCGCGTCTTCCGAGTCGCGCTCGGGACGAATTCCTACAGCTCTGCAGGAAATGTTCTGGCAATCTCTCGCGCTTTGTCTTTCTCCAATTCAGCAGTACCCATGGACGAGATCATCCATCGCACACGGCCGGGGAGGTGCGCGACTTGAACGAGTCCCTCCCCGAGCTGCACTCCTGCGCTCAGGAGCCCATCCGCATCCCGGGGGCGATCCAGCCGCACGGGCGGCTGGTCGTGCTCGACTCGAACGGCGAGGTGATGGCCTGGAGCGCCAACTGGGACAGCCCGGATGACGCACAGGCGGCGGCGGCGCCGCTGCGCGGCCGGCTCGCCGCGCTCGTCGAGGGCGAAGCGCCCGCAGCGATCGCCGCCCTGCGCGACAGCCACGCGCCGATGGACGTGCTGGCGCACCGCGCCAGTGGGCTGACCCTGGTGGAGTTCGAGCAAGCCCTGCCGCAAACCGGAACACAGGCGCCCATCTATACCCTGGCACGGACCTACCTGCCGCGGCTGCAAAGCGCGGCGGATGCGCAGGCGCTCTACGGCCTGGCGGTGGCCGAGATCCAGCGGCTCACCGGATTTGGCCGCGCCCTGCTCTACCGTTTCGATGCGGAAGGCCACGGCGAAGTTTTGGCCGAACGCGCCGAACCCGGCTACGACAGCTTCCTGGGCCACCGCTTCCCCGCATCGGACATCCCGCCGCAGGCGCGCGAGCTTTACCTGACGAACCACATCCGGGTGATTCCCGACGCGCGGTACACGCCCGTGCCCATTGTCTCGCACCGGGCGGACTGGAAGGCGCAGTCACTCGACCTCTCGGCCGCCGTGCTGCGCAGCGTCTCGCCAGTGCACCTGGAATACATGCGCAACATGGGCACGCTCGCGTCCATGTCGGTGTCCATCGTGGTAGCGGGCCGGCTCTGGGGCCTGATTTCCTGTCACGATCACGAGCCACGCCACGTCGGCTTCGAGGTGAGGGCCGCATGCGAGCACCTCGGCCGGTTGCTGTCGCTGCAGATCGAGGCCAAGGAGGCGAACGCCGAGGTCGCCACCCGGCTCGAGCTTCGCAAGCTGACGCTGGAAATCGTCTCGCACCTGGCCGACGGCGATGCCACGCTCGAGCGCCTGGTCACCGAACCCGTCCCCCTGCTGCGTATGGCCGGCGCCGTGGGCGCCGCGGTGGTCCTGGACCAGCAGGTCTGGACGACCGGCGAGACGCCCGAGCAGCAGGAGATCGTGGAACTGGCGCAGTGGATCGCGGGCCGCACCGGCGATACCTTCGACTGCGACCGCCTGCCCGCCGAATTTCCGGCGGCAGCGCAATGGCGCAGCCACACCGCCGGCGTCCTGGCCATCCCCATTTCGCAGGTTCACCTTCACCAGGTGCTGTGGTTCCGGCCCGAGCGCGCGCAGTCGATCCGCTGGGCCGGCGCGCCCGTCGATAAGGTGCAGGACGCCGCGGGCAGGCTCCACCCCCGGCGCAGCTTCGCGACCTGGGTGGAGCAGGTGCGTGGCCGCAGCCTGCCGTGGCATCCCGCCGAGCGTGCGGCGGCGGCCGAACTGCGCCATGCGCTGATCGGCATCGTCCTGCGCCGCGCCGAGGAAATGGCCGAGGTGGCGGCCGAGCTGGGCCGCGTCAACAAGGAGCTGGAGGCTTTTTCGTACACCGTCTCGCACGACCTGCGCGCCCCCATGCGCCATATCGCCGGCTACGTCGACCTGGTGCAGGACACCGATGGCGCCGCCCTGTCCGATCGCTCGCGCCGCTACCTGGCCAATGTGCGGCATGCCGCAGCCTACGCGGGGCAGTTGGTGGACGCCCTGCTGGACTTCTCGCGCATGGGCCGGGCGGAACTGCGGCGCGCCACCGTCGCCATGCCGCTGCTCGTGGGGGATGTCGTGGCGGAGCTGTCACGCCAGGAGGACGGCGCGCGGGTGGAATGGGACATCGACCCTGACCTGCCGCGCCTGCAGGCCGACCCCTTCCTGATGCAGGTGGTGGTGCGCAACCTCCTGGACAACGCGGTCAAGTACAGCCGCAGCCGGCCCCGGCCACAGGTCAGGGTCCGCCGCGTCGCACGCCCCGACGGCGTCGGACTGCAGGTCGAGGACAACGGCGTCGGCTTCCAGCAGAAGTACGCCGGCAAGCTGTTCGGCGTATTCCAGCGCCTGCACCGTGCGGAGGATTTCGAGGGGACCGGGATCGGCCTGGCGAGCGTGCGCCGCATCGTCGAGCGGCACGGAGGCAGCGTCTGGGCCGAGGGCGAACCCGACCGCGGCGCGGTCTTCGGCTTCGTCCTGCCGCCCGAAGCCGCCGGCGCCGCGCCACCCGGAATCCGCGACGACACCCGTTCCGAGGAATCTCCATGACTGCCGTGCTCAAGCCCATCCTGCTGGTCGAGGACGACCTGCGCGACCTCGAGCTGACCCTGATCGCCCTGGAGCGCAGCCAGCTCGCCAACGAAGTGATCGTGATGCGCGACGGTGCGCAGGCCCTCGACTACCTGCTTCGCCAGGGCGAGCACGCCGGGCGCGCCGAAGGCAACCCGGCCGTCATCGTGCTGGACCTCAAGATGCCCAAGGTCAATGGACTGGAGGTCCTGGAGCAGGTGCGAAAGACGCCGAACCTGCGAAGCGTTCCGGTGGTGATGCTCACCTCCTCCGAGGAAGAGGCGGACGTCGTTCGCAGCTATGAACTCGGCGTCAACGCCTATGTGGTCAAGCCGGTCGAGTTCAACCGCTTCGTCTCGGCGATCGCTGACCTGGGCGTGTTCTGGGCCGTCCTCAACGAACCGCCCCCAGGCAGCAGGAAGGCCGCCCGCAACAATGGCTGATTCGCACTCTGCCGTGGATCACGGTGGCCTCAAGGTCCTGCTGCTGGAGGACTCGCGCTTCGACGCGGAACTGCTGCGGGAAAGCCTGCAGGCCAGCTACCCCGGTGCGCGACTCGCCGTCACCAGCCACGAGGCCGAATTCCGTGATGCGCTGGCGCTGGGCGGCTGGGACGTGCTGCTGTCGGACTTCGAGATTCCCGGCTTCGGAGGGGAGCAGGCGCTGCAGGTCGCGCGGGAGCTGTCCCCG
>DAIMZU010000046.1:0-10776 GCA_036733845.1 Ramlibacter sp. | reverse complement strand
CCTGATGGTCAACTACGACCTGCCTTGGAACCCCAACCGCCTGGAGCAGCGCTTCGGCCGCATCCACCGCATCGGACAAACCGAGGTCTGCCACCTGTGGAACATGGTGGCCGCCGAAACGCGCGAGGGCGACGTCTTCCTGCGCCTGTTCGAGAAGCTGGAGATCGAGCGCGAGGCCCTGGGCGGCCGCGTGTTCGACATCCTGGGCGAGGTGTTCGAAGACCGCAGCCTCAAGGACCTGCTGATCGAGGCCATCCGGTACGGCTCCGACCCCGAGGTCCGCGCCCGCCTGCTGCGTAAGGTGGAAGGCGCGCTGGATACCCAGCACCTCGAAAACATCATCAAGCGCAACGCGCTGTGCGAAGAGGTGATGGACGAGAAGCGCCTGTTCGCCGTCAAGGAGGAGATGGAGAAGGCCGAGGCCCGCAAGCTGCAGCCCTTCTTCATCCGCGCTTTCTTCAACCAGGCCTTCCAACAATTGGGCGGCGAGCTGCGCCCGCGCGAGCAAGGGCGCTACGAGATCACCAACGTGCCGGCGCTCATCCGCGAGCGCGACCGGCAAATCACCGGCCGCGACCGCCGCAACGCCGACCCGGTGCTACGCCGCTACGAGCGCGTCTGCTTCGAGAAGCAGTACGTGCGGCTGACCGACCGTGTCGGCGCCCCGATGGCCAGCCTCATCCATCCCGGCCACCCCTTGATGCAGGCGGTCACCGACCTTGTACTGGAAGCTCACCGCAACAAGCTCAAGCAAGGCGCCGTTCTCGTAGACCCAAGCGACATGGGCCTGACGCCGAAGGTGATGTTCATCATCGACCACTCGGTGAAGGAGGGCGCCGACCCGGTGCATGTGGTGTCGCGCCGCATGCAGTTCGTCGAGATCGACCCCAAGGGCAACGCCATCAACGCCGGCTGGGCGCCGCACCTGGACCTGGAGCCGCTCGCCCCTGCCGACATGGCGCTGATCGAGGACGTGCTGGCTGCCCCCTGGATCGCCAAGGACCTGGAGCAGGTGGCGCTGGCCCACGCCTCCACCCACTTGGTCCCTGAGCACTTTGACGAGGTGCGCGCTCGCCGCGAAAAGACCGTCGACAAGACGCTCGCCGCCGTGCACGAGCGCCTGGTCAAGGAGATCAACTTCTGGTCCGACCGCTACATCAAGCTGCAGGAGGACATCGCCGCCGGCAAGGACGTTCGCCTGACGCTGGAAAACGTCCGCCGCACCATCGACGACCTGACCGCCCGTCGCGAGACGCGCGAGAAGGAGCTGCTGGCCATGCGTCATGTGGTCTCCGCCACACCGGTCGTGCTGGGCGGTGCGCTGGTGATCCCGGCGGGCCTCTTGATGCAGCGCAAGGGACAGCCTGGTTGGTCGGCGGATGCCGACGCGCGCGCCCGTATCGAGCACATCGCCATGCAGGCAGTGATGAACGCCGAACGCGCGCTCGGCCACGACGTCATCGACGTATCGGCCGACAAGTGCGGCTGGGACGTCACCAGCATCCCCAAGGCCCTCGACGGCCGTCTGCCCACCTCGCGTCACATCGAGGTCAAAGGCCGCGCCAAGGGTCAGACCACGATCACGGTCACCCGCAACGAGATCCTCTATGGCCTCAACCAGGCGGACAAGTTCATCCTGGCCATCGTGCTCGTGGACGGCGACCAGCATGAAGGGCCGTACTACATCCGCAAGCCCTTCACCCAGGAGCCCGACTGGGCGGTGACCAGCATCAACCTGGACCTGGACGCGCTGCTCGCGCGCGCCACGGCGGCGGAGGGCTCGCTGTGAGCCTGGGCTGCCCTCAGAAACAGAAACGCCCTCACGGGGAGGGCGTCGGGCCGTGGCTGCTGGCCGTGGGGCAAAATCCAACCCCAGAAAGAGAAACGCCCCTTGCGGGGCGTCGGGCCGGAGATGCTATCTCCGGGGGGGTTAGTGCCGCTCATTATAGTCTCTGGACGTCAGAGGTCAAGATAGCGGGGCCGCTGCCATGACCCGCGTGATGGCCTACGTGGACGGCTTCAACCTCTACTTTGGCTTGAAGGCGGCCGGCTTCAAGCGCTACTACTGGCTGGACGTGGCGGCGCTGGCGAACAATCTGCTTCGACCCGGTCAGCGTCTGGTCACCACACACTACTTTACAGCGCGCATCCGTGACAACGGCCGCAATGCGGCCGACCAGAAGCGGCAGAATGATTATCTCGAGGCACTCGCCGCTCAAGGCGTGCAATGCCAGTTTGGCCATTACCTCGATAAACGGCGCCAGTGCTATACCTGCCAGGCCACATGGATGGATTACGAAGAAAAGATGACCGACGTCAACATCGCCATCCAGTTGATGGTCGATGCCTTTGACGACGCCTTCGACATGGCGCTGGTCATCTCCGGGGACAGCGACCTCACCACGCCTATCCGCCGCGTGCGCGAGCGCTTCCCCCTCAAGCGCGTCATCGTCGCGTTTCCGCCCAAGCGGCACTCCAAGGCCCTCATGCAATGCGCCAACGGCCACTTGGCCATCAGTGAATCCAAGCTGCGCGCCAGCCAGTTGCCAGAACAACTCGTCAAGCCCGGTGGCTACGTGCTCGCACGCCCGGCCACCTGGCGCTAAAAGGTTTGCAACATGACCGCCATCAAAACCCCCAAAAAACTCATCGAGGTGGCACTGCCGCTCGACGCCATCAACGAAGCTGCGGCGCGCGAGAAGTCCATCCGCCACGGCCACCCCAGCACCTTGCACCTGTGGTGGGCGCGCCGGCCCCTGGCGGCGGCGCGCGCAGTGATCTTTGCGCAGATGGTCAACGACCCCGGCTACGAACGCCACCTGGGCCGCGGGGTGAACAAGCAGAAGGCCGCCGCCGAGCGCGAGCGCCTGTTCAAGATCATCGAAGACCTGGTGCAGTGGGAGAACACCAACAACGAGGAAGTGCTCGAGCGCGCACGCGCAGAGATTCGCCGCTCATGGCGGGAAACGTGCGAGCTCAACAAGAACCATCCGCGGGCGGCCGAGCTGTTCAATCCCGACAAGCTGCCCGGATTCCACGATCCCTTCGCCGGCGGCGGCGCTATTCCGCTGGAGGCGCAGCGCCTCGGACTGGAGAGCTACGCGTCAGACCTGAACCCGGTGGCGGTGACGATCAACAAGGCGATGATCGAAGTCCCCCCACGGTTCGCTGGTTGTCCTCCAGTCGGGCCGCTACCAACGGGCGAGGGACAGGTCAGACTGCACGAGGACTGGCGTGGTTCCCGCGGACTGGCGGAGGACGTGCGTCGCTACGGCTTGTGGATGAAAGCAGAGGCGCAGAAGCGAATTGGCCATCTTTATCCACAGGTGGAGATCACAGCAGAGATGGCCCGGGAACGAACCGACCTCGCGCCTCTGGTCGGCCAGAAATTGACTGTCATTGCCTGGCTTTGGGCCCGGACAGTCAAAAGTCCCAACCCAGCGTTCAGTCACGTCGACGTACCTCTGGCGTCGACATTCGTGCTCTCAAGCAAGGCTGGGAAGGAGGCCTACGTCGAGCCTGTCGTTAACGGCGACCGATATAGGTTCCTGGTCAAGACTGGCATTCCTGACGCCAAGGCACAAGCAGGCACATCAGCGGGTAAGCGGAAGGCGTTCATCTGCCTGGTCTCAGGCTCGCCGATCGGCTACGACTACATCCGGACTGAGGCCAAGGCAGGTCGAATGTCTACCAAACTGATGAGTATCGTGGCTGAAGGTCCACGAGGTCGTGTATTTCTGGCGCCCACAGCGGCGCAGGAAGAGACTGCGTTGTCTGCATCGCCAGACTGGCGTCCTGACTGTGAGATGCCTAAGAAGCACAGGAACTTTCAGCCACCCGTCTACGGGATGAATAACCTTGGTGACGTTTTCACGGCTCGCCAACTTGTAGCGCTGAATACGCTTTCCGATTTGGTTCAGGAGGCTGTAACCCAATGCGAGACCGATGCAATTGCAGCGGGAGTTGACAGCAATGGCGTCGACTTGAACAGTGGGGGGTGCGGCGCACGCGCGTATGCGCAAGCAGTAGGTATGTATCTGGCGTTCCTGGTTGATCAGGTCGCAAATCACCAATCAACCATCTGCGGCTGGAATCATCCCAACACACAGATGCGTGGTGTGTTTTCTCGGCAGGCGTTGCCGATGACTTGGGATTACGCCGAAGCGAATGTCTTCTCGGATTCAAGTGGGAGTTTCAACAACCTATTTGAGCGACAGATTAAAGGATTCGAAGCACTGAGCGCATGCGGGGGCGGACACGCATTGCAGGCAGACGCATGCACCCAAAGCATTTCTGCAGACAAGGTCGTATCAACAGATCCGCCCTACTACGACAACATAAGCTACGCCGAACTCTCCGACTTCTTCTATGTCTGGCTTCGTCGCTGCCTAAAGGGTGTCTTTCCCGAGCTTTTCGCCACACTCGCAGTACCTAAGGCGGATGAACTAATCGCTGCGGCTCAGCGCCATGGTGGGAAGGAGCAGGCGGAGTCCTTCTTCCTCGATGGGATGACAAGAGCTATGCACAGTCTTTCAGTGCAAGCTCATCCCGCGTTCCCCGTCACCATCTACTACGCATTCAAGCAAAGCGAGACTGAGAGCGACTCAGGAACGTCGAGCACCGGCTGGGAGACCTTCCTGGAAGCCGTGCTGCGCGCAGGCTTCTCGGTGCTTGGCACTTGGCCGATGCGAACTGAAAAGGAAGGCCGCGCAATCGGCAACGGTGCGAATGCGCTGGCGTCGAGCATCATTCTTGTTTGCCGAAAGCGGTCAGCTGACGCGCCGACTGTGAGCAGGCGAGAGTTCATTCGAGAACTCAATGTCGTACTACCCGAGGCGCTTGATGAGATGACGCGCGGGGGCGTCAACTCACCTGTCGCACCGGTTGACCTCTCCCAAGCCATCATCGGACCGGGTATGGCGACCTTTAGTCAATATGCCGCTGTTTTGGAAGCTGATGGCACACCAATGAGCGTGAGAGCCGCGCTCCAGCTGATCAACAGGTTCCTGGCCGAGGACGACTTTGACCACGACACGCAGTTCTGCCTGCACTGGTTCGAGCAGCATGGCTGGGCTACGGGCAGATTTGGTGAAGCCGACGTGTTGGCTCGCGCTAAGGGCACCAGCGTTGCGGGCCTACAGGCAACCGGTGTCATTGATTCCGGCAAGGGAGACTTACGGCTTCTGAGATGGACTGAGTTGCCGCGCGACTGGTCGCCGGAGACCGATACGCGGTTGCCAGTTTGGGAAGCGTTGCACCATTTGATCCGCCTCCTGAATCAGGACGGCGAATCGGCTGCCGGCACATTGCTCGCCCGGATGCCATCTCGTGCTGAGCCTATCCGCGCACTGGCCTATCGGCTCTACACGTTGTGCGAACGCAAGAGCTGGGTAGATGACGCGCGTGCCTACAACGAACTTGTCACTGCTTGGAGCGCCATCGAACAGGCCGCAGGCGAGGTTGGTGTGATCGGCTCGCAGACGCAACTGGACATTTGATCGGGGAAGAACAATGGCACTGAAACCCTGGCGCGAGATCGCCGTCCCTCACGAAGACGTGCTCAAGGGCACGTTCCAGCAGGCCGAGTTCGCGGCCGATCTTTCGCGCGTACACGCGGGCACCGCCACCAGCGAGTATCAGAACCCGGCACTGTTCTTCCAGCGCACCTTCATCACAGAAGGGATGCGCCTGCTGCTCGACTCCGTGGTCAAACGGCTTTCGGGCAAGGGCGGCGACCCGGTGATTCAGCTGCAGACGGCCTTCGGCGGCGGCAAGACGCACACCATGCTGGCTGTCTACCACATGGCCAAGGGCGAGGTGCCGGCCAGCGACCTGCAGGGCTTGGGGGACATCCTGAATGCGGCGCAGATCACCGAGCTGCCTCGCGCCCGCATCGCGGTGCTCGACGGCATCAAGTCCTCACCCAACCAGCCGGTGAAGCGGGATGGTCAGCCTGTGCGCACGCTGTGGGGCGACCTCGCGTGGCAACTCGGCGGTGCTGAAGGCTACGCCCTGGTGGCCGATGCGGATGCCTCGGGCACGTCGCCCGGCAAGGCGGTGCTGGAGACCCTGCTCGCGCGCTGCGCGCCATGCGTGATCCTCATCGACGAGCTGGTGGCCTACGTGCGCCAGTTCGAGGAGGGCAAGACGCTCACGGGGGGAACGTTCGACTCGAACCTGTCGTTCGTACAGGCGCTGACCGAGGCACTGAAGGCCGTGCCTACTGCCGTGCTGCTGGCATCGCTGCCCGAATCGGACAAGGAAGCCGGCAGCCAGCGCGGTGTGAAGGCGCTGGAGGCGCTGGCGCACTACTTCGGCCGTGTGCAGGCATTGTGGAAGCCGGTGGCCACCGAGGAGGCGTTCGAGATCGTTCGGCGGCGGTTGTTCGCCTCGATCAACGACAAGCTGGCGATGGAATCGGTGTGCAGGGCCTTCGCCGACTTCTACACCGCCAACCGCGATGACTTCCCGCAGGAGACGCAGGAGAGCCGCTACTTCGAGCGGCTGGTGCATGCCTACCCGATCCACCCCGAGGTGTTCGACCGCTTGTATGAGGACTGGTCGACCCTGGACAACTTCCAGCGCACCCGCGGCGTGCTGAAGATGATGGCCAAGGTCATCCACCGCTTGTGGAAGGACGGCAACAACGACCCGCTGATCATGCCGGGCAGCCTGCCGCTGTACGACGCCGATGTGCGCAACGAGGTCATCTACTACCTGCCGCAGGGCTGGGACCCGGTCATCGAACGCGACGTGGATGGCGAGCGCGCCGAGACCACCGAGATCGAGAACAAGGACACACGTTTCGGCAGCGTGCAGGCTTGCCGCCGTTCGGCACGGGCGGTGTTCCTGGGCAGCGCGCCCAGCACAACGAACCAGCTGGTGCGGGGCCTGGAGCTAGAGCGTGTGATCCTCGGCGTCATCCAACCGGGCCAGCAGATCGGCTTGTTCAAGGATGCGCTGCGCCGCCTGGGCGACCGGCTGCACTACCTCAACCACGCCAACAACCGGTTCTGGCTCGACACGCGGCCCAACCTACGCCGCGAGATGGAAGAGCGCAAGCGCCGCTTCCAGGACAAGGAAGACGTGTTCCCGACCGTCCGCGAGCGCGTCCAGCGGGGCTTCGCCAGCGGGGTGTTCGGCGGCATCCACGTCTTCACGGACAGTGGCGACGTGCCCGACGACTGGGCGCTACGCCTGGTGGTGCTGCCGCCCGACGCCGCCTTCAGCAAGAGCGGCCAGAGCCTGGCCATCGACCGCGCGACCGAGATCTTGAAGAAGCGCGGCGACCAACCCCGCTTCAAGCAGAACCGGCTGATCTTCCTGGCGGCCGACTACGACAGCGTGAGCCGGCTGAAGGACCATGTGCGCTCGTACCTGGCGTGGCGCAGCATCGTGGCCGACTACAAGGACAACCGCATCGTCCTCGACAACCTGATGGCCAAGCAGGCGAACGCCAGCCTGGAGCAGGCCGAGGAGACCGTGCGCCGCATGATCCGCGAGACCTACAAGTGGCTCGTGGCGCCGATGCAGGAGGCGCGCCCCGGCAAGGGCCTGTCCGAGCTGCGATGGGAGCACTTCCAGGTCAACCCCGGGGCGCAGAACTGGGCGCAAGAAGTCGAGCGCGTGCTCAAGGAAAACGAGCTGCTCATCAACGAGTGGGCGCCGATCCACCTGGCCAAAGTGCTGAAGGACTGGTTCTGGAAGGACGACGCCAAAGAGACCAGCGCGCTTAACGTCTGGCAGCAGAGCTGCCAGCAGCTCTATCTGCCGCGCCTGAAGGACGACACCGTCTTCCAGATGACGATGGCGGCGGGCGCCGAGAGCCGCGACTTCTTCGGGTTCGCGCAGGGCAAGGAAGACGGGCGCTACGTCGGGTTCAGCTACGGCAAGCGCACGTCGCTGATCATGGACTCGTCGCTGCTGCTGATCGAGCCGTTCGCCGCGGCGGCCTACATGGAGGCGCTGCGTGCAGCGGAGGAAGCGTCGCGTGCCAAGGCCGCTGAGGCGGGCGGCGGTGCAGCCACGACAACCGTTCCCGCCGGTGGCGGCACGCCCCGCGTGGAGGACTCGGCTAAGGGTGGCTATGCCTCAGGCGGCGCCACTGCGGGGCAGGCGGTCAAGAAGCAGTTCTACGGCAGCATCGAGCTCGACCCATTCCTGGCGAAGAAGCAGTTCGCCGATCTGGTCGACGAGGTCGTCCAGCAGTTCACCATGCGCCCTGGCGTGAAGGTGAAGATCGCCATCGAGATCCAGGCCGAATCGGCTACCGGGTTCGACGATGGACTGCAGCGCGCCGTTAAGGAGAACTGCAACGTGCTTAAGTTCAAGAACGCCGAGTTCGAGTCGGGCGAGTAAGGAGACCTGCCGTGGGCATCATCGACAAGACCACCCACCGCCTCACGTGCCCGCAGTGCGGCGCGTCCGAAACGGCCGTCGTGCTGGACAAGGGGTCGAACTGGAGCGGCTCTCACTGGCAGAGCGGCGCGAAGTTCGAGCGTTTCGAGACGACGTGGTCAGGTGGTGGCAACACAGAGCCCGATCTCGTCTCGGCGACCTGCAGGCAGTGCGGTGTAGACGCTCAGCGCAGCGCTTCGTAGGTCCGCCATACATGCCCAAGAAGAAGAGCATCAAGGGCTCGGCCAATGAGTTCAAGGCCGAAGCCGACAAGATCCTGGCCTTCCTGACGGCATCGGCGGGCCTCGGGGATGAACATGTCTCGTGGTGTCACGATTTGGCGATCATCCGCCTCTATCGAGCCTTCGAATCCCTGATGCTGGATACGCTGGTCGGCGCGCTCAACAACGACACGTCGACGCTGTCCACCCGGACGGGCTTCGCCTTTCCCAAGCATCTGACCGATGAGGTCTGCCGATTCCTGGTGACGGGACGCGGCTACTTCGACTTCAAGGGACGGGACGGCCTGATCAAGACGCTCAAGCAGTACCTGCCAGACGACCACTATCTGGTCGAGGTCGTGTCCAAGCCTGGGTATCGCAATTCCCTGGAACTGTTGAGTGCTGCTAGAAACTACGCCGCGCACGAAAGCCAGCAGTCCAAGGGCGCCTTCAAGAAGGCCACCGGTCAGGATCGAGTCGGAGCCGCGGGTTCGTGGCTGAAGCGGCAGAACCGATTTCAGTCCATCGCGGACAGGCTAAAGGCAATGGCCGACGAGATCCACGCCGAGGCGCCTTACTAGCCCTCACGCAGGCTGTCGGACAAGACGAGTACGCGTTCGGCCTCTCGGCGAGTCACAAGCCCGGGCAACACCTGTCCCCCACCATAGACCCACCGTCGCAGTTCGGTGGCCGCACCTGACCAGTCGCGCTGATTGACCCGCCGCCGTAGCGTCGATGTCTGGAGGCGCCCCGCGCCGAGGTTGAACGTGAAGTCCGCGATGGCCGCGAGCCGCACCTCGGGCTCGGCGGCCAGCACCGGGCAGTAGCGCAGCGTCGCGTCCAGCGCCTTCATCAGATCGGCGGCCAGGTAGTCTTCGGCCTCTGCCTCCGTGATCGGCGGATGCTTCGGATCGCAGAGATGGCCGTAGCCGATGGTCCAGTAGCCGGCCGGGCAGACGTAGGGATGCGCCCGGCCGGGATCGGCCCGCGGCACCCGATGGAAGCCCTCGAAGCGCTTGGCGAGATCGATGGCCGCCTGCGGCACTGCGATCACGGCCGCACCCGGTCGAACACGCGTCCCAGGAACCAAAAGTTCAGCACGCCGGCCCACAGCGCCTGATCGGCGTCGGTCCACGCGCTTAGAACCGCGGCGCCCCAGTCGCTACCGCCGTTGATGGCGCCCACGAACGCTGCGGTCTTGGCGGCGCAATACAGCGCCATGAACCAGTAGGTGATCACCGGGCGGACGCTGACCGACAGCGCATCGGCCCAGCGAACGCGGGACCGCTGACCTTGGGCAGCGACCGACTCCCGCAAGGCCTCGATGGCGCCGGTGTTCCATGCTGCGTCGGCGCTGGCACCGATCTCGGCCATGCGCTGGGCGCCACGCAGCTTCTCGAACTCCAGCGCCTTGTCCTGCATCGCGAGTTCGTGACCGCGCTCGCCCTTGCGATCCAGCCACTTGAGTACCTCGGGCGCCAGGCGGAAGGCCCCGCCCAGGAAACCACCGAGCAGAGTCTCGATCATTGGCCGCCTCCCATGAGCTTGAGCTTGATAGCGGCGCCGACCAGCAACAGCGCCAGAATGCCGGTGGTCGCCACCTTGATGGTGGTCTGCCAGGCGGTCTTGCGGGCATCGCGCCAGGCTTCGAGCAGATCGCGCAGCTCGCGGATGTCGCGCGCGGCGTGGCCGTTTTCCAGGCCGAGGTGGGCGAGCACGCGCTCGGCCCCGCGTTCGGCGGCACGGTCGAGCAGTTCGTCGAAGTCCTCGCGGCGCAGCAGAAGCATGTTCTCCACCAGCGCGGGCGGGGCGGTCGGGTTGGGGGCGGTCATCGTGTCCTCCAGGTCAACGAAGTTGCGGCAATGCCAAAAGCAAAGCCCGCCGCGTGCGTGTGCAACGGGGCGGGCCTCAGGGATGGATCAGCGGGCGGGTCAGATCTCGATGAGTTCGAGCGGCAGGCTGGGGGCGACGGCTTCGACCACGCCGTCGCGCACGAACACCTTCTGGCCGAGGGCGGCGGTGCCGCGCGCCTTGACGACGCCGCCACCGGGCAGTTGAACGGTGACGCTGCCCACGGCGACCTCGGTCACCGTGCCCGCTTGCAGCGGCGCGTCGGGCAGCAGTTGGCGGAACTGCTCGTACAGGTTATGCATAGGCC
>DAIMZU010000045.1:0-10803 GCA_036733845.1 Ramlibacter sp. | reverse complement strand
CCCCCGGAGAGCGTGCGCGCGATCTCCTCGCCCGGAAGCAACAGCACGGCACCGAGCACCGGCCCCCACAGCGTGCCGCGCCCGCCAATGACACAGATCACGGCGATGACCACGCTGAGATCAGCACCGAATGCCTTTTCGGGGCTGATGAAGAGGACGAACTGGGCATAGAAGGTACCCCCGAGCGCGGTCATTCCAGCGCTGATCATGGCCGCGGCAAGCTTGCAGCGCGTGGTGGACACGCCGAGGGCCAACGCGGCGTCCTGGTCATTGCGAACTGCGGCGAGCTGATAGCCGAAGCGGCTGTTCAGTATTCGGTGATTGATCAGCAAGGCCGCACCCACGAAAAGGACCCCGACGAGGTAGTAGAACTCCTTTCGCGTGTGCTGGAACTGCCACGGGGCGTCTCGCAGCAGGGTGACTTCCATTCCGCGCGGACCGCCCAGAAGGTCGTCGGCGTTCTCGACCAGTACCTTGAGGACCATGCTGGAGGCAATGGTCGCGAGTGCGAAGTAAGCACCCCGCAGCCGCAGGCAAGAGGCCCCGATGACAATTGCCGCGAGTACCGCGATTGCCGCACCTGCCCACATGCCGAACCAGGGGCTCAGGCCAAGGTTGTCGAACAGCCAGGTCGAGGTGTAAGCGCCGATTCCGAAGTAGGCAGCATGCCCGAGCGACAGCTGCCCAGCGATGCCGCCCAGCACGTTCCAGCTTAGGGCCAGGTAGGCGTAGAGGAGGGTGACAACTGCGATCGACAGCACGTACTGGTTGCCGCCAACCATCGGCAGCATCGCCGCCACGGCGAGGGCGATCCACTTCCCGTAGGACTTCATTCGTTTTCCACCCCGAGCAGGCCGCTCGGCTTGAAATACATGACGCCGAGGAACAGCAGGAAGATCAGTGCCTCGGCATAGGTCACCGGCATCAGCTGGCTTCCGACCGACTCCAGGATGCCTACGATGATCCCGCCCCAGAAGGCGCCGGCGATCGAGCCGATTCCACCGAGCACCACGATCACGAACGCGCGCAGGCCGAAGATGTCACCGACGAACGGGTTCACCGGGTACATCGGCAGCAGCAGCGCACCGGCGACGCCGAGCACCGCCAGTCCGATGGCGAAGGAGAGGCGATAGACGTGCGCGCTGTCTATGCCAAGGACGCTGGCCGCCTCGCGGTCCTGTCCGGTGGCCCGTATGCTGCGCCCGAGACGCGTGGTGCGAAGAAAGGTCACCAGCGCCAGTGTGACGAGCACCGAACCGACGAAGCCGGCCAACTGTGGATAGGTGAAGATCAGGTCGCCGAACATCGCGACCTCGTTGTTCCACGGATGATCGACGGTCCGGTTGTCGGGTCCCATCAGAAGCAGGAAACCGTTGTTCATGAAGATCCACAATCCGGTGGTGAAGATCAGCACGCCGATTGGCTCACGCGCGCTCTCCTTGCGGTAGATGCCGTCTATCAGCCAGCGCTGCACCGCGTAGCCGGCGGCGAAGAGCGCCAGCGCAGTGATGGGCGCCGCCGCAAGCGGGTGGAGGCCGGCCCGCGTGCATAGCTCCAGGCTGATGAACATCGCCACCATCAGGAACGCGCCGTGGGCGAAGTTGATGATCTTCATCACGCCGAACTGCAGGGACAGCCCGAGCGCAATCAGTCCGTACACCGCGCCGGCGGCAATGCCGCCAAGCAGTGCCTGCAAGAGGGTCGACAGCATCAGTCGGTCTTGGTGACGGGCCAGACCATCTTGTAGCTCTTGGAAGCCACGTGCTCGGGCCACACCGTGCGGTACTCGCCGTTGGAGATCTGCTGCATGACGAAGCGCTTCCTGGTGTTCTGTCCCTTCTCGTCGATGACGATGTCGTAGCCGAGGAGCTTGTTGAGGTCTGTCCCCTCGATGCGGGTCTTCGCCAGCGCGTCGCGGATTGCCTCGCGGTCGGCCTTGCCGGCACGCTCCAGTGCATCCTTCACGACCCACATGGCCCCATAGGCGCTGACCGACAGCTCGTTCGGCTCCACCTTGTGCGCGGCTTTGAACTCGTCCCAGAAGCGCTTGGCAAAGGTGGTGGTAATGGCCGACTCGTAGCCCGCCCAGCCATTGGTCGTGAAGACCTGGTGGGTGGCCTCCTTGCCGACGCTGGGGATGAACTTGCTGTCGATCTGGCCAGCGGCGCTGCCGATGTAGGCCATGGCATTAACCCGCATCTGCACCAGCAGCTTGTGCAGCTGGATCGCATCGGCGGCGTAGGAGGTGACCGTGACGACGTCCGGCTTCTTGCCCTTGATCTTGAGGACCAATGGGCGCAGGTCGGGTGAGTTGGGTGGGTAGCCTTCGTCAAGCACCACCTCGATGCCGGCGGCCTTGAACTTGGCGCGCAGCGTGTTGGCTATGTCTTGGCCCCAGTCGGTGTTCTCGTAGACCATCGCGACCGTCTTCGCGGGCTTGCCGGACGCCTTGCCTGCGTAGGTGACGAAGTCGGCCATGCTTTCCGCATTGGCCGAGGCGGGCACCTGGGTGGGGCGAAAGACGTACTTGAAGCCGCGCTCGGTGATATCGGACTTGGCGGCGAGATCCACGACCCAGGGGGTGCGGTACTTCTCCGCGGCGGCGGTCGCCGGGGCCGTCACGGCGCTCTGGAAGGCGCCGAGCAGCACCGGCACCTGCTCGCGCGTGACCAGGCGCTCCACCTCGGTGATCGCGACCTTGGCATCGCCGCGGGTGTCGGATTCCAGCAGCTGGATCTTGGCGCCGCCCATGCTCTTGATGCCGCCGCTCTCGTTGATGTGCTTGACGGCCAGGTGGGTGGCCCGGCTCATGTCCTGCCCGATCGAGGCGGCGGCACTGCCGGAAAGCGGGATCAGGTAGCCGACCTTCACGGGGTCGGCGGCCAGTGCGGTGCCTCCGGCCAGCCCGCCGGCCAGCGCCAGCAGGAGGGAACGGCGGCGCGCGAGGAAGAACGGTGTGCGGTTCATGGTTGTCTCCTTAGGTGTGATGGGGCCGCGAGCGGCTTGGTTGGCGAAAATTGTCCGGAGCATCAGGGCTGACCAATGCGGCGTAGCAGGCCCGAGCACGGCGCTGTCGAGGCGCTGGGTGCGGTTGTCGATCTGGCGCAGGAAGCCCAGGAAGGCCTCCCGTACCGGCTCGAAAGCAGGGTTGCAGAAGCCGTCAAGAACCGGTTCTTCGGCCACGTCAGCGTGTCTTGGGGGCGCGGGCACCGTACCCGAGCAGGTAGCGTTGGGTGTGCGAGAGCGAAGGCACGAGTTCCGGCGGGAAGGTGCTGGTGAAATCACAGAAGCCACGCAGCCACGACACGCCGTAGTTGCAGAGAATTGCGCGGCGCTCTGCGTTCGTTTCGTTCGGTCCCGAGCGGTGCCAGGTGTTGGACAGCCACATGGCGATTGAGCCGGCCGGGGCCGTCAGCGCCACCTCGCCCTCGATCGAGCCGTCGCTCCAGTTGGGGCGGCGACGGAGCTTGTGGCTGCCCGGCATGACGCGGGTGGCCCCGTTGACTTCGGTGAAGTCGTCGAGCAGCCACACGTTCTGGAGCATCATCGGAAACTCGGGCAGCGGCTCCGGCACTTGGCCGAGCGGAGCGTCCACGTGCCACGCGCCCCCGCTCGTTTGCGCGCCAATGCTGGTGGACTGGAAGTCGTGCAGCACACAGTCGTGCCCAGGACGTGGCGTACGATGGGAAGCAGCACCGGATGCTCGATCAGGCCCGCCAGGTCCGGCGCCTTGCACACCAGGTTCCACACGCGCTGCGACTGGTCCTGGTCGAACAGGGTCGGCAGGTGGAGGAAGTTCTTGGAGACCTTGTGGATCGGCACGGGCCAGCGGGTGTCCGCATTGTCGCGCCGGTACTGGTGGACGCGTGCGACCATTCTTCGGGCCTCCCCATCGCTGACCGTGTAGTGCTTGCGGTAGAAGGCCTCGATCTCGCCGTCGTCCTCGTGCGGCTCGTCGGCGGGCATGGGATAGCCCTGAGCGCGTTCGCGTTCCATCCATTCAGCGACGCGCGTGCGGGCCCGTGCCAGTTCGTCGGGCGTCATCACGTTCTCGATCACCGCGTAGCCGTCGTTCACAAGCTTCTGCTGCAAGGTCGGAATATCCAGGTCTCTCTTCATCTCGCTCTCCATGTTTCTCAGGCCGCCACCGGCGCCAGCCGCGAACGCGCGAGCTTTCCCACGGGGGTGCGCGGCAACTCGTCGATGATCCCGATTCGACGGGGGACCTTGTAGCGGGTGAGCTGCCCGTGGCATCTGTCGATCAGCACGCTCGCATCCAACGAGGTGCCCGGCAGCGGTGTGACCCAGGCGTGCACGACCTGCCCCAGGCGCTCGTCGGCGACGCCGAAAGCGGCGGCTTCCCCGACGCCCGGACAGGCGAGCAGCACGCGTTCCACCTCGAGGGGATAGACCTTGTATCCGCCCACGTTGATCGTGTCGTGGCGGCGGCCCTCGAGGGTGAGATAGCCGTCCGCATCGAGGCTGCCGATGTCGCCGGTGGCATACCACCCGTCGCGCAGCACGGCTGCGGTGGCGGCTGGCTGGTTGCGGTAGCCCGCCATGACGTGCGGACCCCGGACATGCACCTCGCCGCTCTGGCCGGGGCCTGATGCAGGCCGGCCGCTCTCGACATCGACAATGCGCAGCTCCGAGGCGAGCACCGGCAGGCCGACCGAGCCGGGCTTGCGGCGCGCGTGCGCGGGGTTGTACGTGAGGCAGGGTCCGGCTTCGCTCGCGCCGTATCCTTCATAGATAGCGCAGCCCGTGACGCTCTCGAAACGTTCCAGCATTTCGGCGGGCAGGGGGGCGGCGCCGGAATAGCAGGAGCGCAGGCTGCCGAGCCTTCTGCGCTCGTTCGGGCCAGCGGCGCGCAGCAAGTCGTGATAAACGGTAGGTACGCCGGCCATCCGGGTCACGCGCGCGCTGGCGATCGTGTCCAGCACCCGTCGCGCATCGAAGCGGCGATGGATGACAAGCTCTGAGGCTGCATGGAGGCTCAGGTGCAGGCACATCGCCACCGCCGAAACATGGAACAGCGGAGTGGTGCACAGGACCACCTCGTCGCCGTCGTTCGTGGGCAGCCAGGCTTCGCGTTGCGCGATGTTCCAGGCGAGCTGCCGGTGCAGGATGTTCACGCCTTTGGGGCGACCGGTGGTGCCCCCGGTGTACTGCAAGGTGGCCAGGTCGTCGTGGGAGGGCAACTGCTCGGGGAGTTCGCGGGGATGAGCCGCCAGCTCAGCAAAGGCCGCGCCGCCATTTGCCGCCAGGATGGAGTCGTGTGGCAGCCAGGAGCAGAGCGATTTCACGTCGTGCGGCACGGTGTCGTCGTGGATCACCATGGAGGGTTGCGCATCCTCCAGCATGTGGGCCAGCTCCTGTCGTGCATAGGCGGGGTTCAGCGCGGCGACTTGTGCCTGGAGGCTGTGAACGGCGTGGATGGCAACTGCCAGGTCCAGCGAGTTCTGCATCAGCAGCGCGACGCGCATGCCCGGGCCGACCCGGCGGGAGAGCTTGTGCGCCAGTGCACCGACCACACCGCGCAGCTGCGCATAGCTGAGGCGGACGCCTTCGAACGAGATGGCCACCGCTGTGGGTCGCCGGTCGGCGGCCTGGTGCAGAAGGTGGAGCACCGAGGCGGGCACCGGCGGCAGGCTCGGCGCTACCAGCGTCATGGCTTGCCGCCAGCGGCGCCTTGCTTTTGCGCCTTCAGGTCGGCCGCGGCCCATACCGTCCGCTTGCCGCGCTGCTGGCCCAGTAGGGTGATCGGGTCCTGGTTGTCGATGTGGCCGTACTGCCCCTTGTAGATGCTGTAGCCGCACAGTTCCTGCAGCCGCCGCGGAAACCGAGCGGCTGTGGCGCGGGGTATGCCAAGTTGCAGGTTCTCCTGCTGGCGCATCCAGCCCGCGCCGTAGTAGCACGAGAGGGCATAACGGCGCGCCGCCGAGGCGTTGGTGCCACCGTGGTGCCACAACGCGCTGTCGAAGAGCATGACGCTGCCGGCGCTCATGGTCGCCTGTATCGTCGGATGATTGCCGCCGTACGGCGGCGGATGGTCGAATCGGTGGCTACCGGGCACGATGTGCGTGGCGCCATTCACTGTGGTGAAGTCGCTCAGCGCCCAGATGGCGTTCACTGCGAGGGTAGGGTGGGGCCGCGGCAATGGAATCTGCTGCGTGTCCTCGTGCAGGGGCTGAGCGACCTGCCCGGGACCGGTCGTCAGGCTGCACAGGGACGAGAGCAACAGCTCCTTATCGAGCAAGGCTTCGGCCAGTGCCAGAACCGTCGGCTGCAGGGGCACCTGCCAGAAAATGTCCTCCAGGGCGAGCAGGTTGTTGATGCGGACGGTGTTGTATCCCTCGAATGATGTCTTGGCGAAGCCGAAACCATGATCCGCCTCCACCCGCACCAGGGCTTCGATCAGCGCCGCCACCGTCGGGGGCGGAATGAGGTCGCGCAGCACCACGTAGCCATCTCGGGCGAAGTGCGCCGCCAGGGACCCGACGTCGGGCTTGTCGATGGTGTCAGCCATGGGGTGGTATGTTCGCAGCGTGCCGGCGCCGGCACTTGACCGCACGTCCACGGCCGCTTGACCAAACTTCCACCGAAGGCCTCCCGGCACTAGGGTTAACGAGCAGGATCGACGAGCGATCGCCGCTGTCAAATCCATGACTGTGTTTTGCGTATCCGTGACCTGTTCCGCCCGCAGTTCGACATGATTGCCGGCTCCTATCTCCGCAGTACCGACGACGTTGTCGCTCCAAGGCGGTGCGCGTATTGGCGCGATGCGATCTGCGACTCGTACGTTCCCCTGGAACCCGAGTACGAGCCGGACCAGCGCGCCTTCCGCGGGTCGATCGATGGCCTGCAGCTGGGTGAATTTCACGGCTCAGTCATCGAGGCGGACCCCCATCGCGTGCAGATGAGCAAGAGCGCGATGGTCAGGCAGGGTGGCAGCCCGTTCTTCGCCAACCTGCTCCTGGATGGCGAGGCGGCCGTCTCGCAGCGCGGCTCGCAAGCGGTCGCCAGGCCGGGAGACGTCTACATCATCGACTGCACAGCACCTTGGGAGGTGACGTTTCCCAAGCACTTCAGGATGTTCTGCATTGAGATCAGCGAGGCCGTGCTGCGCCCACGTCTGGGCCGCAAGGGGGTGCTGGATGTCCCAGTGGTCGATGGCAAGTCGGGCCCCGGACTCATCCTGTCTCGCTACATGGGGCTGCTGCGCGGCCTGCCGGCGGAGGATCTGCACACCATTCAGTCCCTGGTGATGAATCACTGCACTGAACTGCTTGCGCGCACGCAGGCGGTACGCGGTGCGGCCAGTGCAGCGGAGCGGGGCCGGCGCGATCTGCTGGAGCGGGTTCAGGGATTCATTGAACGGCATCTGTCGGATCCTGACCTGAGCGCCAGCGCGGCGTGCAGCGCCCTGCGCGTTTCCCGCTCTTACCTGTTCAAGGTGCTCGCCGAGGCCGGGTTGACCTTCGGCGAGTGCGTGCGGGAGCGACGGTTGCAGGCGGCGCGGCGCTCCCTGCTGGAGACGCCGGAGCGGCCGGTCGCGGAAGTTGCCGCGGCGTTCGGGTACGGCGAGGCGTCTTCTTTCAGTCGCGCCTACCGAAAGCGGTTTGGCTGCAGTCCGCGGCAGGATGGATGAGGCGCAAGCCCACGCCAGGTTAGCGTGAGGTGATCAGCGCCGACATCCCGCACCTGCATAGGCTTTGGACGGGCGGCCGACATCGAAGGCAGGTGCTCTGCGTTACCCGTGCGGGCCGAGGACCCCCGGAAGCCCTGGACTCCGGCCATTGGGAGAAATGCCGCATGATGCTCGCCGATGCCGCGCTCACCCTCCGTTAAAGCCCTCCCTCTCGTGCTCCTCCTCACCTTTGTGTGGGGAACCAACTGGGCGTTGTTCCCGCTGGCGGTCAAGGAGGTCTCCGTCTGGACCTTCCGAGCCATCAGCCTCGTGGGCGCCGGCGTCCTGCTGCTGGTGATCGCGCGACTGCGCGGCATGCCGCTGGCCGTTCCGCGCAGCGCCTGGCCTGCCGTGACAGCCGCGGCGTTGATCTACCTTGCCATCTGGAATCTCGCGAGCACCTACGCCGCGATCCTGATCCCATCGGGCCAAGCCGCAATCCTTGGGTTCACGATGCCGCTGTGGACCGTGCTGGTCGTGTGGCTCGCGTTCGGAGAGAAGCCGCTCGGCCGCATGGTGATCGCAATGGCGCTTGCCGCCCTCGGGGTTGCCTTGCTCGCGATCCCTGCGCTCGACGCCTATGCGGCCGCCCCGGCAGGCTTTCTGCTCGGACTTCTCGCCGGACTCGCGTGGGCGGTCGGCACGGTGATCCTCAAGCGCGCGAACGTACCCACACCGGCGCTGGTGCTGACGGGCTGGCAGTTGTTGATCGCTGCAGTGCCGATCGCACTTGGCGCGTTCTGGCTGGGAGCAGGACACTTGCACAGCGTGTCCTGGCAGACCATCCTCGTCATCGCGTACATCACAGTTGTGCCCATGGCCATCGGTAACGCGGCATGGTTTTCCATCGTGGGACTGCTACCCCCGGGCGTCGCAGGGCTTTCGGCAGTGATGGTTCCGATCGTGGCCATGGTGACCGGCGCGCTGACGCGCGGCGAACCCCTTGGACCGTGGCAGCTGGGCGCGATGGCGTGCAGCGCCACCGCGATGTTCCTTGCGCTCAGGAAGTGATCAGGTGCCAATGGCTGCTGCCGGCCGTCGCCCCGCTGCGCCAACGCATCTTCCTTCCTGTGCGGGTGCGCTCCGGGGTTGGCATACTCAGCTGTTCACCAGCCAGGGCATGCTCCATTGAACCCCATCGCAGTCATCGACTTTGAGACCACCGGCCTGTCGCCCGCCCAGGGAGATCGCGCGACAGAGATAGCGATCGTGGTGCTGGAGGGGACGCAAGTCGTTGGTCGCTTCCATTCGTTGATGAATGCCGGCGTGCGCATTTCCCCGTTCATCGAGGCATACACCGGGATCACCAACGAGATGATTCGCGCGGCTCCTTCGGCGGCTGACATCATGATCGAGGCCGCGCGCTTCGTCGGCGACATGCCACTGGTCGCGCACAACGCTTCTTTCGATCAGCGCTTCTGGTCCGCCGAACTGGCGAGGCTGGGCGGTCCTTTGCGCACCGATCCGTCGATGGCGTGCACCCTGCTGCTGTCCCGCCGCCTCTACCCGGATGCCGGGAGTTACCGCCTCGGGTCTTTGGCAGCGTTCCACTCGATCGAACCTGCGGGCCGGGCCCACCGCGCGATGGCCGACGCCGAGGTGGCGGCCGGAGTGCTCTCGCGCATCCAGCGCGACATCCGCGCGCGCTACGAGGTCGATGAGGCGCCACATGACCTGCTGTTGAAGCTGCAGCGCGCCCCACGGAAAGCCTTGCCGATGGCCATTCACGGCTACTTCCAAATGCTGCGCGAGCAATGAGCGTTGTGGATCTGCTCCCGCTCCCACCGGGACTCGTCGCACAAGTGCCGCTCCCGGAGGGTCTCTGGCTCGACCTCTCGCTGCCAGGACAGGACGAACTCATGCCTCATCAAGTCTGGGACGCGCTGCGCCAGCGCTGAGCGAATGAGGTCGGTCCGAGCGGCTGGCGCGGGGTGTGACGCAATTCACGGCAGTGACACATCGGGACCCCAATCTTTCTTGGCAGCTCCCTGGAAACGGAGGAGAAAGGTGCGAAACACCGGTGTCGTCCACAGTTCGGCTCCCTCGTGGGTAATTAAGGTCCAGCGTCGCCACGCCTGGTGGCTGCCGCTCCTGGTCCGCAGTTTTCAGATCTCCCTCCACGTCGAGTCATTCATGCACTTCCTCTCCAACCTGAAGATCGGTACGCGCCTGGGCGCAGGCTTCGCCGTCCTGCTCGTTCTCAGCCTCTCCGGCAGCTTGCTGGGCATGCGGGGCATCGCCACGGTTCGCGACGATGCGCGCGTCCTGGGGACGCAGAAGGCCGAATTGCTCCTGTTGACGCAAGGGTGGCAGCGCGGGATCGAGTCCAACGCCGCCCGCACCTGGGTGGCGTTCTTCGCAAACGACAAGACGGTGCAGGCTCGGGTCCAGGCTGACATGAAGGCGACCTCCGAGGCGCTCACGCTGAAGATCAAGCGCATCGAGGAACTCGTGGAGCGGCCGGAGGCCCGGCAGATGATCGACAACATCCGTCGCGAGCGCGAGGCGTACTCCAGCAACCGCAGTGCCTTGCTCAAGCGGCGCGAAGCGGGCGAGGACGTTGGCGCGGAGGTGATCCGCACCGTGTTCCCTGCCGCGCAGAGCTACCTGGGCGCGGTGGTCGCGCTGGCGGAGTTCCAGCAGCAGCAGATCCAGGTCACGCTGCAGCAGATGGAGGGCGCCGCGGAGCGGGCATGGCGTGCGATGGTGGGCTGCCTGGCGCTTTCGCTGCTGGCCGGCGGCGGCCTCGCCTGGGCCCTTACGCGGTCCGTGGTGCGGCCGCTGCGCGAGGCGCAGGCGGCGGCCGACGCCATTGCCGAAGGCGACCTGCGCACGCCCATCGAGGTCCGCTCCAGTGACGAGGTCGGCCAGGTCATGCGCGCCATGGCTGCCATGCAGGATTCACTTGGCGAGATCGTCGGCGCGGTGCGCCGAACGAGCGATTCGATTGCCACCGGTTCTAACCAGATCGCGACGGGCAATGCGGACCTGAGTCAGCGCACGGAGGAGCAAGCGTCGAACCTGCAGCAGGCGGCGGCGTCGATGCAGCAGCTCGCGACGACGGTGCGTTCGAGCGCGGACAACGCGAGAGATGCCAACGCGCTGGCGCAGGC
>DAIMZU010000044.1:0-10983 GCA_036733845.1 Ramlibacter sp. | reverse complement strand
TGAAGGAGCGCGGCAACGACCTGACCCTGTTCTCGCCGCGCGCCAGCTTCATGGCCCACCACATCGGCGACTTCCAGGTGTCGTCCACCTGGGCCGCGATCTGCAACGAACTGGTCTTCCGGGTCAGCCGCCTGTTCCCCGACAACTTCGTTCCGGTGGCCATGCTGCCGCAGTCGCCCGGCGTCGATCCCGCGACCTGCATTCCCGAGCTGGAGAAGTGCGTCTCTGAATACGGCGCCGTCGGCATCAACCTCAACCCGGACCCGTCCGGCGGCCACTGGACCAGCCCGCCGCTGACCGACCGCCACTGGTACCCCATCTACGAGAAGATGGTCGAGTACGACCTGCCGGCGATGATCCACGTGAGCACGAGCTGCAATGCCTGCTTCCATACCACCGGGGCGCACTACCTCAATGCGGACACCACCGCGTTCATGCAGTGCGTGCAGGGCGACCTGTTCAAGGACTTCCCCACCCTGAAGTTCCTGATTCCGCACGGCGGCGGCGCAGTGCCCTACCACTGGGGCCGCTTCAGGGGGCTGGCCCAGGAGCTCAAGAAGCCGCTGCTGACCGAGCACGTGCTGAACAACATCTACTTCGACACCTGCGTCTACCATCAGCCGGGCATCGACCTGCTGCATACCGTCATCCCCGTGAAGAACGTGCTGTTCGCCTCGGAAATGATCGGCGCGGTGCGCGGCATCGATCCGACCACCGGTCACTACTATGACGATACCCGCCGCTATGTCGAGGCCAGTCCGGTCCTGAGCGACGAGGATCGCCACCAGATCTACGAAGGCAATGTCCGCCGGGTCTTCTCGCGCCTGGATGCGCGCCTGAAGCAGGCCGGCCACTGAGCCCGAACGACCGCCCCCACTCCAGGAGAGACCCCCATGCATGAACTCGGCGTCGTATATCGCAACATCCGGCGGGCCGACCGCGAAGCCGCGGACGCACTCGCGAAATTCGGCTCGGCCACGGTGCACGAGGCCATGGGCCGCGTCGGCCTGATGGCCACCTACATGCGGCCGATCTTTACCGGCGCACAGGTGTCCGGGACGGCCGTGACGGTGTTGCTGCACCCGGGCGACAACTGGATGCTGCACGTCGTCGCCGAGCAGATCCAGCCCGGCGACGTGGTGGTCGCTGCCGTCACCGCTCCCTGCACCGATGGCTACTTCGGTGACCTGCTGGCCACCAGCTTCCAGGCGCGCGGCGCCCGGGCGCTGGTCATCGACGCCGGCGTGCGAGATGTGCGCACCCTCACCGAGATGAACTTTCCGGTGTGGAGCAAGGCCATCAGCAGCAAGGGCACCATCAAGGCCACCGTCGGCTCGGTCAACATCCCGGTCGTGTGCGCCGGCATGATCGTGCAGCCCGGTGACGTGATCGTGGCCGACGATGACGGCGTCGTCGTCGTGCCCGCCGCGATGGCCGGCAAGGCCCTGGAAGCCGCGGCTGCGCGTGAAGCCAACGAGGGCGAGAAGCGCGCCAAGCTGGCGTCGGGCATCCTGGGCCTGGACATGTACAAGATGCGCGAGCCCCTGGCCAAGGCCGGGCTGCGCTACATCGACTGAAGGCCGGGAGTCTCCATGAGCAAACCCACCAGCGGCGGCTTCGCCAAGACGGCCGGATGGCTCGACTGGTACGCCGGCCCCAGCAAGCCGACTTTCCGCCTGCCGCCCGGCAGCGTGGATGCGCACTGCCACGTGTTCGGCCCCGGCGAGCAGTTTCCCTATGCGCCGGAGCGCAAATACACCCCCTGCGACGCGAGCTGGGCGCAGCTCAAGTCCCTGCGCGACCACCTCGGCTTCGAGCGCAACGTCATCGTGCAGGCCACCTGCCATGGCGCGGACAACCGCGCACTGCTGGATGCGCTCCAGCAATCCGAAGGCAAGGCACGTGGCGTCGTGACCCTCCGGCGCGACGTTACCGACGAGCAGCTTCAGTCCATGCACGAAGCGGGCGTGCGCGGCGTGCGCTTCAACTTCGTCAAGCGGCTGGTGGACTTCACGCCCAAGGACGAACTCATGGAGATTGCCGCGCGCATTGCCCCGCTGGGCTGGCACGTGGTGATCTACTTCGAGGCGCAGGACCTGCCCGAGCTGTGGGACTTCTTCACCGCATTGCCGACCACCGTGGTCGTGGACCACATGGGGCGGCCGGATGTCAGCCAGCCGGTCGACGGTCCGCAGTTCGGCCTGTTCCTGAAGTTCATGCACGAGCATGCCAATGTCTGGAGCAAGGTCAGCTGCCCCGAGCGGTTGTCCGTCGCGGGTCCGCCCGCGCTTGACGGCGAGCGCCAGGCCTATCGCGACGTGGTGCCATTCGCGCGCCGCATCGTCGAGACCTTTCCCGACCGCGTGCTCTGGGGCACCGACTGGCCCCACCCGAACCTGAAGGACCACATGCCCGACGACGGCCTGCTGGTCGATTTCATTCCGCACATTGCGACCACCGCCGAGTTGCAGCGCAAGCTGCTGGTGGACAATCCGATGCGTCTTTACTGGGCGTGACGAGGAACCCCGAATGCCACTGGAAAAACCCTACCTGGACGTGCCCGGCACGACCATCTTCGATGCCGACCAGAGCCGCAAGGGCTACTGGCTCAACCAGTTCTGCATGTCGCTCATGAAGGCCGAGAACCGGGAGCGCTTCAAGGCCGACGAGCGCAAGTACCTGGACGAATGGGCCATGACCGAGGAGCAGAAGCAGGCCGTGCTCGACCGCGACCTCAACCGCTGCATCGCGCTGGGGGGCAACATCTATTTCCTTGCCAAGATCGGCGCCACCGACGGCAAGAGCTTCCAGCAGATGGCCGGCAGCATGACCGGCATGACTGAAGAGGAGTACCGCAACATGATGATCAACGGCGGCCGTTCGGTCGAAGGCAACCGCTACACCGGGGAGAAGACCTGATGGCACGCGTGCAGGCCAGCATCTACACCTCCCATGTGCCCGCCATCGGCGCGGCCCTGGACCAGGGCAAGACCGGAGAGGCCTACTGGCAGCCGGTCTTCGCCGGCTACGACACGGCCAAGCGCTACATGCGCGAGAACCCGCCCGACGTGATCTTCCTGGTCTACAACGACCATGCCACAGCGTTCAGCCTGGACTTCATCCCCACCTTCGCCATCGGAACGGGGGCCGAGTTCCAGCCGGCTGACGAGGGCTGGGGCCCGCGGCCCGTGCCGGTGGTCAAGGGGCATCCGGAGCTTGCCGCGCACATCGCCCAGTCGGTCATCCAGCAGGACTTCGACCTGACCATCGTCAACCGCATGGACGTGGACCACGGGCTGACGGTGCCGCTCTCGCTGATGTACGGCCAGCCGCAGGCCTGGCCCTGCCCGGTGATCCCGTTCGCGGTCAACGTGGTGCAGTACCCCGTGCCCTCGGGCCAGCGCTGCCTGAACCTCGGCAAGGCCCTGCGCCGCGCCATCGAGAGCTTCGACCAGGACCTCAAGGTCCAGGTGTGGGGGACCGGCGGCATGAGCCATCAGCTGCAGGGGCCGCGGGCCGGCCTGATCAACCGCGAGTTCGACAACAGGTTCCTTGACCGGCTCATCGCCGACCCCGAAGGCCAGGCGAAGGTGCCGCACATCGACTACGTGCGCGAGGCCGGCTCCGAAGGCATCGAACTGGTGATGTGGCTGATCGCGCGCGGCGCGATGGCCGACCTCGCCGGCGGCCCGGCGCCCAAGCCCGTGCATCGCTTCTACCATGTCCCCGCGTCCAACACCGCGGTGGGACACCTGATCCTGGAGGAAACCGTATGACCATCAAAGTCGCGCTCGCCGGCGCTGGCGCATTCGGCATCAAGCACCTGGACGGCATCCGCAACATCGACGGGGTCGAGGTGGTGTCGCTGGTAGGCCGCGAGCTGGGCAAGACCCAGGAGGTCGCCGACAAGTACGGCATCGCCCACGTCACCGACGACCTGGCCGACAGCCTGGCCATCAAGGAGGTGGATGCCGTCATCCTCTGCACCCCCACGCAGATGCACGCCAGCCAGGCCATCGCCTGCCTGAAGGCCGGCAAGCACGTGCAGGTGGAGATCCCCCTGGCTGACAGCCTG
The DNA here is from genome assembly GCA_036733845.1 of Ramlibacter sp. Classification (GTDB taxonomy): domain Bacteria; phylum Pseudomonadota; class Gammaproteobacteria; order Burkholderiales; family Burkholderiaceae_C; genus Ramlibacter. The sequence goes on along the minus strand of DAIMZU010000044.1, from coordinate 6,908 downwards.
CGTGACGCGCAGGAGGTGGTGGCCTTGCAGAAGCAGGCGGGGCGGGTGGCCATGTGTGGCCACACGCGGCGCTTCAACCCCAGCCATCAGTGGGTGCGCCGCCGCATCGAGGCCGGCGAGTTCAACATCCAGCAGATGGATGTGCAGACCTTCTTCTTCCGCCGCACGAACATGAACGCGCTCGGCCAGCCGCGCAGCTGGACCGACCACCTGCTGTGGCATCACGCGGCGCACACGGTCGACCTGTTCGCCTACCAGTGCCGCAGCCCCATCGTGAAGGCCAATGCGATCCAGGGGCCGATCCATCCCGAGCTGGGCATCGCGATGGACATGAGCATCCAGCTCCAGGCCGCCAATGGCGCGATCTGCACCCTTTCGCTGTCCTTCAACAACGACGGACCGCTCGGCACTTTCTTCCGCTACATCGGCGATTCCGGCACGTACATCGCCCGCTACGACGACCTGTTCACCGGCAAGGAGGAGAAGATCGACGTGTCGAAGGTCGATGTCTCGATGAACGGCATCGAACTGCAGGACCGCGAATTCTTCGCCGCCATCCAGGAAGGTCGCGAGCCCAACGCCAGCGTCGCCCAGGTGCTGCCCTGCTACGAGGTGCTGCACCAGCTGGAGCAGCAGCTGGTGGCTTAGAAAGCGGACAGCCGGAACGCAAAGGGCCTTTGCGTTCATCTTTAACGCCTCCCCACCAAGAACCCCCTCGCCATGCAACAACGACAGATCGGACCCTTCCAGGTGTCGGCCCTCGGCCTGGGCTGCATGAATCTGAGCTACGCGTATGGCACGCCGCCCGGTGAGCAGGACGCCAAGCGGGTGCTGCTGGCTGCGCTCGACGATGGGGTCACCCTGTTCGATACTGCGGCCCTGTACGGGTTCGGCGCGAACGAGACGCTGGTGGGCCGGGTGCTCAAGCCGCACCGTCACCGCATCACCTTGTGCAGCAAGGGTGGCCTCGGCGGCGTGGCGGGTGACGACGGGGTCCTGCGGCGGGTGATCGACGGGCGCCCGGAGTCGCTGGTGCGCAACTGCGAGGACAGCCTGCGGCGCCTGCAGACGGACGTGATCGACCTGTACTACCTTCACCGCTGGGACAAGTCGGTGCCCATCGAAGACAGCGTGGGCGCGCTCAGCCGGCTGGTCGAGCAGGGCAAGGTCCGGGCGATCGGACTGTCCGAAGTCTCAGCGTCCAGCGTGCGCAAGGCGCATGCGGTGCATCCTGTCACCGCGGTGCAGAACGAGTATTCCCTCTGGAGCCGGAACCCGGAACTTGGCGTGCTCGACACGTGCCGTGATATCGGCGCGGCGTTCGTTGCCTTCAGCCCCTTGGGCCGCGGCTTCCTGGCGGACGGACTTCATGATGTCGCCACGCTGGCCCCCAAGGACATCCGCCGGAACATGCCGCGTTTCGAGCCGGCCAACTATGCCGCCAACCTCCGGCTGCTGCCTGCCTACCGTGCCCTCGCCACCGAGGCCGGCTGTACGCCTGCGCAGCTCGCGCTGGCCTGGCTGCTGCACAAGGCGCCCCACATCGTGCCGATTCCCGGCACGGCCCGTGAGGACCACCTGCGAGAGAACATGCAGGCTTCGGACGTCCGGCTTTCGCCGGAGCTGGTGCGCCGGCTCGAGGCGCTGGTCAACGAGGGGACGGTGCAGGGCAACCGGTACAACGAGCAGTCGCGGCGGGAAGTGGACACGGAGGAGTTTCCCGGTTGATCCGATCGGTGCCCGCCCCCCTTCGCCATCCCGGCGGACGCGGGGATGACGAGGGGGGTTCCCCTCACGCCCCGTCGAACTCCCGCTCGTGCATCCACGCCGCATGCTTGGGCGCGCTGCGCGTCCTGCTCCACTCCTCCAGCATGTCCCATTTCACTTCATCGAGCCGCCGGGCCATCTCGGGCGTGCCGGTGTTGGCCGCCAGTTCGACCCGGTGGCCGTTCGGGTCGAAGAAGTAGATCGACTTGAACAGCGTGTGGTCGGTCACGCCCACCACCGGAATGCCCGCAGCTTCCAGGCGGGCCTTGGTGGACTCGAGTTCGTCCACGCTGTCGACCTCGAAGGCGATGTGCTGCACCCATTCCGGCGTGTTCTCGTCGCGTGCCATCGGCTTGCAGCCGGGCAGCTCGAAGAAGGCCAGGATGTTGCCCCCGCCCGCATCGAGGAAGATGTGCATGTACGGGTCCGGTTCGTGCGTGGAGGGCACGCGGTCCTCGGCGATCGCGAGCACGAAATTCATGCCGAGGTGGCGACCGTACCATTGCACCGTCTCGCGGGCGTCCTTGCAACGGTAGGCGACGTGGTGGATCTTCTTCAGGGCCATGGCAGTGTTCTCCATTCAGTGGGTCACAGGTCCTTGCGCGACAGCGCCAGCGCCTCGCGAATGACCGACAGGTCGCCGATGTGATTGCACAGCAGCAGAATCAGCCGCGCATTGAGCCGCTCGCTGGCCTCGTCGTCCAGGTCGCGATGCGCGTCGATCAGCATCTCGTAGAAGTCGTCGCCGGGACTGAAGTCGCGGAAGTAGCGCTGGCCGGGCTCGCGCAGGTTGGGTTGCAGTTGAAGCGGCATCGATGTCTCCTTCATTCGGTGCAGGTGGCGCGGGCAAGGGCTTTGCGTACGTGCGCGGCGTCGAAGCTGCGCCAGCGGGCCGCGACGTGCTGGTCTGGACGCACGAGGTAGCACCCACTGGGGTTGGCGTCGTAGCGGAGCCCGGCCAGGCCACTGTCGTCGGCAAGGACGCGCAGGCCGGGCAATTCGCCGCCGCCGGGCGTCACGACCAGGGTCTCCACGGGGAACGGCCCCTGCGCCAGGCTGGCGAAGGCGTCGCGCTGCGCCGGCGTGATCGCCGCGGCGGACGGCACGAACACCAGCAGCTTGAATCGGCCGCCCACCGCGTCGAGCAGCCAGCCGGATCGGCCATTTTCACGGACCGGGGCATCGTCCATCGGCGCGCCCGGCACCATCTGACCTTCGAAGGCATCGCGGTCAGGCGTATTGAGGCGGGAGTGCACCAGGAAGCTGGGCACCGACAGGCGGCCGGAGTTCACCAGTTTGCGCGCGAAGGGGTGCTCGCGCGCCAGGTCCAGCACGGCGTTTCGGAAGGTGCGGCTGGTGCGCGTCTTGGGCGTGATGAAGTCGGTCGACCGGGTCGAATTGCAGAGGTTCTCGTCGGCCGCATAGGCCCGGTCTTCACCGTAGCTGTCCAGCAGCGTGGCGGGCGCGCGGCCCCCGATCACCGCGGCCAGCTTCCACATCAGGTCGTCGGTGTCCTGGAAGCCGGAGTTGGCGCCCCGCGCACCGAAGGGCGAGACCTGGTGGGCCGCGTCGCCCACGAAGAGCACGCGGCCGGCGCGGAAGTCTTTCATCCGGCGGCACTGGAAGGTGTAGATGCTCACCCATTCCAGCTCGAAGGGACGGTCGTCGCCCAGCATCGCGCGCAGGCGCGGCAGCACGCGTTCGGGTTTTTTCTCGAGCTCGGGGTCGGCGTCCCAGCCCAGCTGGAAGTCAATCCGCCAGACGTTGTCGCTCTGCTTGTGCAGCAGCACCGTCTGGTTGCGGTGGAATGGCGGATCGAACCAGAGCCACCGTTCGGCCGGGTAATCGGCCTGCATCACCACGTCGGCAATCAGGAACCGGTCCATGAAGATGCGGCCTTCGATCTCCAGGCCGAGCGTGCGCCGGATGCCGCTGCGCGCGCCGTCGGCGGCGATGAGCCACTCGGCCTCGAGGTCGACCATCCCGTCCGGCGTCTCGACGCGCAGCAGCACGTGGTCGGCCTCGGGCTTGACGTTCACCACCTTGTAGCGCCAGCGGATGTCCGCGCCGAGTTCGCGCGCGCGGGCCACCAGCATTTCCTCGAGGTGGTACTGCTGCAGGTTGATCATTCCCGGGCGCTTGTGGCCGGCTTCAGGAACGAGGTCGAACCGATAGACCTCCTGCTCTCCGAAAAATGTGCGCCCGACGTTCCAGCCCACGCCCTTCTCGCAGACTCCGTCGCCGACGCCCAGGCGGTCGAGGATCTCGAGGGCCCGCTTGGCGTAGCACACCGCCCGCGAGCCGATGGACACCGAGTCGTCCTCGTCCAGCAGCAGCACCGGCAGGCCCTGGAGGCGTGCATCGATGGCGGCAGCCAGCCCCACGGGGCCGGCGCCGACGATGATCACCGGCCGGCGCCCGGCCGCACTGAGGTCGGACGGCGGGGTGTAGGGGAATTTCGGGTAGGTATAGGAACCCATCTCGTCTCCTGGTGGTAGCGCCGGAGGGCGCAAATTCACTAATGCGGAATGCGTTGTACTAAACGAAACGCGTCGCGGACTTGACGAAGGTCAAGGCGCGCTGCGGCGACAATGACTGGATGACCGAGTCCTCCCCGAGCTATCGCTTCAGCCGGCCCAGCAATTTCCGCGACCTGGCCGAGCAGGCCGCCGCCGAGTTGCCCATGCGCACCGGGGTGCTGTTCCGCTCCGACCACCTGGGGCACCTCGACGAGGAGGACGCGCGCCAGATCGCTGCCCTGGGCCTGCGGCGGGTGCTCGACTTCCGCGGCGCGGACGAGCGGCTGGAGGCGGCCTGCGCCGTGCCAGGCGTCACCGTGCACTCGCTGGCGATCGAGCCGACGGTTGTGCAGGTGCTCTCGCAGCTCATGGCGGCGGGGCACGAACTCACCGCCGAAGAGGTGATCGGCCACATGCAGGACACCTACCGCGACTTCGTGCGGCACAACACGCACCAGTTCGCGGAGTTTTTCGCCCACCTGCTCGCGTCGGACGAGCCGACGGTGTTCCACTGCACGGCCGGCAAGGACCGCACCGGTTTCGCAGCGGCCCTCGTGCTGACGGCGCTCGGCGCATCGCAGGAGACCGTCATGCGCGACTACCTGCTGACCAACGAGCGCTTCAAGCCGCCGCAGCCGCCCCGTGCGCGGGCATGGCTGCCGCCGGCAGCGCGGGCGGTGCTGTGGGGGGTGCAGCCGGATTTCCTTCATGCCGCGCTCGACACCGTGGAGCAGGACTACGGGACCGTGCAGGCCTATCTGCGCGAGGGCCTCGGACTGCGCGAGCCGGAGATGCAGCGCCTGCGAGAGCTGTACCTGCGCCGCTGACGCGGTGGCCAGGCAACCGGCCGTTCCTCCTACGCCTGCGGACGCGGGCCACCGACAGGGTGGCGGGGCCGCGCTGCCTGAGCATGCGGTTTCCGACCATGAGGAGCGCAGCCATGACCAACCAGGAACAGTCCCCTGACGGGAAACCCCGCACGAGCGAGAGCCGTCCGTCTCCCGATGTGGAAAAGGATGCCGCCGACGGGCAGTCGAATGCGCGCGGCAAGGGCGCCAGCGACGAGCAGGGCCGGCCAGGCTACACCGGCGACGGTCCCGGCAAGGTCGGCCTCACCAGCGACAGGCAGCCCGACCTCGTCAGCCCGAGTGGCGTCAACGAGCGGGACCACGGATCCGCCGACGACAAGCCGATGGGGGGCGGGACAGTGAACCTCGCGGACGACGATGAGCTCCGCCCGCGTGGCAACACCAGCCGCACTGGCGGGACCTGGGACGCCCAGGGCGCGGACAGCGGACGCATCGACAAGGCACCTGGCGCGGGACTCTCCGGCTCCAATGGCCCGAGCGATCCGGCCGTGAACCGCGAGCGGCCGGACCGCTGACCCGGAAGCTGGATAGAAGCTGCAGCAGCGTCCTACAGGTGCGGCGGCGCACCACCGACACCGCGGCGGCACAGCTTGCCTAGAGTCGTCAGGACTTGAAGGAGGTGCCGCATGAATGCAGACAAGCCGACATCCCGCCCTGCAGCGGGCGGAACCGCGGACCGGCGGGACGACAGCGAGAAAACCACGCCTGCGACCGACATGCAGGCCGAGGATGCCGGAACGGACGCTTCGGAGCAGCCCGATGCCCCTGGCGCAGTCGGCAGCACGCCCGCCGAGAAGGCGATGAAGCAGCAGAGCAAGACCGACGAAGAGCGTCGTTGACGGTCATGAGGAGCCCGACGTGACCGATCCCCAGAACAATCCCCTTCTACAGCTGGAGGCCGACCATCAGGCCATGGGGCGGCTGTTCGCCCAATGGAAGCAGCTGCTGGCCGCCCGGGCGCCCGCAGCGCAGCGCCAGGCGCTTGCCGAGCAGATCTGCCTCGAGCTCGCGATCCACACCCGCCTGGAGGAGGAGCTGCTTTATCCGCTGGCCCGCGAGGCGAGCGGCGACGAGGCTCTGCTCGACCGTGCGGCGCAGGAGCATGCGTCCGCCCGTGAACTGATGTGCCGCGTGTTGCGCATTGCGCCCGACCACGCCCTCTATGACGCCCGAGTGACAGCACTGTGCGATTTCGTCGAAGGCCACATGGATCGCGAGGCGGGAGTGCTGTACCCACGGCTGAGCGCCTGTGGCGCTGACCTGGGACTGCTGGGGCGTCGCGTGCGGGAGCGGCGGCGCGAACTCGAGGCGGTTCCGGAGGCTTTGCGCGAGGACGCACTCGTCACGGCGATCGCCTGACCCGCCGGGCACCACCCGCTGTCCTACGCCGGCCACCAGCCTGAGACGACAGGCGGGCGCGGCGCCCTCTCGGCGACGCAACCGCTCGCCACCCCGAAGATTTCTGCCTACCTACAAACGACCCAGGAGTCACCCCCATGAAGTTCACACCTGTTTCCCGCGCCGTCGCGGCGGCCTTTGTCGTCGCCGGATCGCTCTCGCTGGCCGCCTGCGGGCGCGATGCGGACAACACGCCGACCACCGGAGCCACGGACACCCGCAGCACGACCACGACGACCACCACGACGCCCCCGCCAGCCACCCCGCCTTCCGGCACGGCAGGAACCAGCAGCACCACCGAGTCGACCGGCTCCGCCCGCGCCGCGGGGTCGATGTCCTCCGGCTCCACCCCGGG
>DAIMZU010000043.1:0-11099 GCA_036733845.1 Ramlibacter sp. | reverse complement strand
CACGGTCGGTATCCGAAATCGGGGGCCGTACTGATGCGGATGTCTGATGGCACTTCCGCGCCCCCGGCGTCGCGGCAACAGGGCGCCACCCTGGTGCTCAGCCTGCTGATGCTGGCATTGCTGGGCCTTGGCGCCGCAGCGGCGTTGCGCTCGAGCCTCTCGTCCGAGCGGACGGCGGACAACTTCCAGCGCGAACTGCTGGCCCACCAGTATGCCGAGGCGGGTCTGCGCTACTGCGAGGCGCAGATGCTGCTTCCATCGGCCAGCCGAGAGCTCTCCTTGCAGGGGGTCGACACCGCGGCCCCGGTCACCACCCCCGCGTGGGACCAGGCGGCCACCTGGACCGGCAACCAAGTCGTATCGCTGCCAACGGGCGCGGTCGCCAGTGCCTCCAACAGCACGTACAGCGCCGTCATGCCGCCGCAATGCCATGTCGAACGATTTGTCCTTCCCCAGGGCGGCAACGCCCTGCGCGTGACGGCCCGGGGCTTCAGCCCCGGCTACATGGCCGATACGAACGGGCGCACCGCGTCGGGTTCGGTCGTCTGGCTGCAAAGCACCCTCGTCATCCAATGATCCCGCATCCACGATGAATGCCGCCGAATACCGGACCGCCATCGCGGCAGGTGTCCTGTCCGCCTGCATGGCGGTCCATGCCCAGCCGGCGGCGCCACAGGCGCCTGCCCCACTGGCCGCACCTTCCCAGCAACCTCTCCTGAGCCGGCCCGCGACAGGCGTCGCGCCGAACGTCATCCTCACCATCGATGACTCCTGGTCGATGCGGGCGACCTACCTGCCCGAGAGCGCAGTGGCCCGCATCGGGGCGTTCGCGGTGCCGGTTCCCAGCCGTCCGGGGGGCGTCTACGTGTCCAACGGCGCCCTGCGCTTCCATCCATCGGACCTCCAGGCCAATGAGCCCCTGGTGGCGGGGACGCCTGGCTCGAACAACTGGCGCCAGGCGTTCCTGCGCTCGCCCGACACCAACCCGCTGTACTACAACCCCGAGGTCCGCTACCTCCCCTGGGTGAAGGCGGACGGCAGCCGTTATCCGCAGGCTTCGTTCACGCGGGCGGCGATCGACCCCGCCCAGCCCACTCTGGGAACGCTCGACCTCTCGCTGACCAGCGACCGCCTCGAAGGCCCGTGGTGCTACGGCCCCGTTTCCGGAAATTCCGACACGGGCGGCCTGTGCACGGGTGAGCGCCAGGCCTTCGATGCCGGCCTGTTCTACCGGCTCCAGCGCAGCCCGGGCGGGCAGTTCCTCGACCCGCAGGCGGCGGCCAATTACGTGGAATACAGCGTCTCCACCGGCTCGAGCTTCAGGCGCCATCCGGGGCGTACCGATTGCGCCGGACTGACCTGCACGCAGGCCGAAGAGCGGCTGAACTTCGCCACCTGGTTCGCCTACCACCGCAGCCGGATGCTGGCGGCCAAGGCCGGCATTGGCGAAGCACTCCAGCAGGCGCCCGCTGCCATGCGCATGGGGTGGGGCCGGCTGAGCAAACAGCCGGGCCCGGTCGACGGGCTCCAGTTGGGCATCCTCCAGGAAGGCGTGCGCGACTATGACGCCACCCGGCGTACCCAGGCCATGGCCTGGCTCTACGACCTCCAGCCGGTAGGCGGCACGCCGCTGCGCGAGGCGGTCCAGGAGGTCACCAGCTACTTCCGGGGCACCCAACCCGGCAGCGCCTGGACCGATGCCCCGGGCACGAGTGCCCCGCACGCCAGCGCCAAGACCTGCCGCCGCGCCTATCATGTGCTCGTCACCGACGGCGCCTGGAGCAGTTCCGGCGAGGGTACCGCGAACCCGTTGCGCCTGAGTGGCGTGACCCTGCAGCCGGTCGGCAATTCAGACGGGCAGGCGGGGCCCCGCATCCAGGGCCGAAACGGTCGGGAGTTCAAGTACCTGGCGGCGGCGCCCTTCCAGGACAGCCGCACGAACATGCTGGCGGATTACGCCATGGAGGCCTGGAAGAACGACCTGCAGCCTTCCTTGGCCAACGAGGTCCCGCCCACGGCCGACAACCCGGCGTTCTGGCAGCACCTGACCCATTTCACGGTCGGCTTCGGCGTGGGCGGCCACCTCGATCGTGAGCGCGACTGGGCCGGCCTTCGGGCTGGCACGACCGGCTGGGCGCCTGTGGGGTCGCTCACCGATTCCGCCAAGATCGACGACCTGTGGCACGCCGCGGTCAACAGCCGGGGCGAGTACTTCGGCGTGTCGTCCCCGGCGCAGCTTGCGTCCGCCCTGGCGCAGTCCCTCACGGCCGTCACCAGCCGGGAACTGATGGAAGCGGGTGTGGCCACGGCGTCGGCGACGCTCGAAGCCGACAACCGCAAGTACGTCCCCAGCTACCGCACCGGAACCTGGAGCGGTGACGTCGAGGCCTTCCGGCTCGACGAGCGCGGCCAGGGCGGGGCACGGGCCTGGTCGGCGCGGCAGCGGATGCCCGCATGGCAGCAACGGAACATCGTCACCTGGGACGCCGGGACCTCGCCTCCTGGTCGGGCCTTGTTCCGCTGGGACGACCTGAGCCAGGGCACCCGCAGCCGGCTGCCCGGCGGCGCCGCGCTGGTCGATTACCTCCGCGGCGACCGTGCTCGTGAGCAGCCGGCCGGCGCTTGGCGCAAGCGGGACCATCTGCTGGGTGACTTCGTCAACAGCACGCCGGTACTGGCCGCGGCGGAACACGATCCGCTGAACCATGCGCTTCCGGTGATCGGTGCGTCGTATGCCGATTACGTGAAGACCGGCAAGCGGGCACGCGCCGGCGTCCTGTGGGTCGGCGGGAATGCCGGCATGCTGCACGGGTTCATGGACCGCCGCGACGGCAGCGTGGCCGACGGCCGGGAAGTCTTTGCCTACGTGCCCCACGCCGTCCTCGACAAACTCCCCGCGCTCGCCGCGCCCGAGTACGGGCAGCCGAGCCGGCCGCACCAGTTCTTCGTCGACGGGCCGTTGCGCGCGGCCGATGTCCACGTGCCCCGACCCGGCTCCGACGTGCCGTCCTGGCGCAACTACCTGTTCGGATCCACCGGCGCGGGCGCCCGGGCCGTCTTCGGCCTGGACATCACCGACCCGCAGGCGCTGGGGCCCAGCACCGTACGATGGGAGCACTCGGCCGCCGAATTCCCCGAACTCGGCCACGTGCTCTTTCCCATCGCGTCCGGACAGCTTCCCGGTGGCCGTTGGGTCGCCGTATTCGGCAACGGGTGGGGCGGGAAGTCCGAGCAGGCCGTGCTCTTCGTGGTGGATGTCGCCACGGGCCGGGTCTGGGAGCTCAGTGCCGGCGTGGCAGGCGGCAACGGCCTCGGCGGCGTGGTCATCGTGCGCAGCCCGAACGGTGAGATCGACCGTATATACGCGGGCGACCTGAAAGGGCAGCTGTGGCGGTTCGACCCCGACGCGAAGGCGGCGTCGGGCTTTCGGGTTGGCCTGGCCGGGCGGCCTCTGTTCCAGGCGGCTGCCGGTCAGGCCATCCTCCAGGCTCCGGCGGTCTTTCCCGCCGACGACGGCGGGCATGTGGTCGTCTTCGGCACCGGCCGCCTCGTCACCGCGGCCGACGCCGACGATGCGACGGTCCAGTCCGTCTATGGCGTTCGCGACACCGCCTCCGGCCCGCCCCGCGCGCTCACGACCCACGACCTGGAGCCGCGACAGCTTTCCACGCTGCCCGGACCGGACGGTGCCCAGGAGTTCCTCACCCTGGCCGGCAATGCGCTGGAAGCGGGCTCGCCGGGCTGGCGCATCGACCTGTCGTTCAACGGCTGGACCGGGCTGCGTGTCATCTACCCGGTCCAGCCGGCCACGGACCGCTATGCGCTCCTCAGCGCGGTGCTGCCGGCGTCGGCCCAGCCAAGCTGCGAGAACGCCGCCGGCCGGGGCATCAACCTGCTGCTGCCGGTGCTCACGGGCCTGCCTCCGGCCCAGCCGATCTTCGACACCAACGGGGACGGCCGGATCAGCGCCAGCGACGCACTCGCCGTGGGCTACACCGGCAACGCCGACGGAGCGGACAGCATCCTGCGCGGCGCGACAGTAGCCGCGCCGCAGGGTGTGCCGGGCGCCACGGGTTGCCTGCAGGTGAGCATCCAGAACACCGGTGGCCAGATGGGCGCCTGCATTCCGCAGGGCAGCCAGCCCACCGTCACGCCCGTGATCGTCGACCGCGTCTGGCGGCGCATCCTCAACCCACCGATCCGATGACCCTGCACTCACCGCCCGATCGCCGGGCGCCGCGCGCCACCCGCGGCTTTTCCCTGATCGAACTGATGGTCGTCGTGGCCGTGGTGGCCATCCTGGCGGCCGTGGCCTATCCGTCCTATGCCAGCCATGTCGAACGCGCGCGGCGCGCCGAGGTGCGTTCCTCCTTGATGGAGGCCGCGCAGTTCATGGAGCGTTTCTACAGTGCGACCGGCAGCTATGCCAGTGCCGCGCTGCCGCAGCGACTGCAGGGCTCCCCAGCCGGCGCCGCGTCCCCGACGTATTCGCTGACGCTGGTGTCGGACGCCGCCAGCTACACACTCACCGCGACGCCGGTGCCGCCGGCCGGTGATGTGTGTGGCGCCCTCGTGCTCACGCATACGGGCGTGCGGACCCGTTCCGGTTCCGGGCTCAGCGACGAAGGCTGCTGGCGATGACCGGCGGAGGCTCCGGGGCCGCTTGGCTTCAGCGGCGCACCTCGTCCACCAGGGTCTTGAACTCGTCGATGTCCTCGAAGCTGCGGTAGACGCTGGCAAAGCGCACGTAGGCGACCTTGTCGAGCTTGCGCAGTTCGCGCATCACGAGTTCGCCGATGCGGGAGGACGGCACTTCGCGCGCGCCCAGGCTCAGAAGGCGCTCCTCGATGCGCTCGATGGCGCCGTCGACCTGTTCGGTGCTGACCGGCCGCTTGCGAAGCGCCAGTTGCAGTGACGCGAGCAGCTTGGTGTGGTCGTACTCGATGCGCCGACCGTCCTTCTTGACCACCGCCGGAAAGGCCAGGTCAGGCCGCTCGTAGGTGGTGAACCGCTTCTCGCAGTCGGCACACTGGCGGCGCCGCCGGATGAAGGCCCCGTCCTCGGCGACACGCGTCTCGACCACCTGCGTGTCCGCATGGCTGCAGAAGGGGCATTTCATGGGCGGGCTTTCCGGTGCGGCGCTTCAGCGGTAGACCGGGAAGCGACGGGTCAGCGCATTGACCTTCTCGCGCACGGCCGCAATGTTCGCCGCATCGCGAGGGTTGTCGAGCACGTCGGCGATGAGATTGGCCGTGAGGCGTGCCTCCTCGTCGCGAAAGCCGCGGGTGGTCATGGCTGGCGTGCCGATGCGCACGCCGCTGGTGACCATGGGCTTCTCGGGGTCGTTGGGGATGGCGTTCTTGTTGATGGTCATGTGGGCATCGCCCAGCACGGCCTCGGCTTCCTTGCCGGTGATGCCCTTGGCGCGCAGGTCCACCAGCATCACGTGGCTTTCGGTGCGGCCGCTGACGATGCGCAGTCCCCGGGAGGTCAGGGTCTCGGCGACGACCTGCGCGTTGCGCACCACCTGCTGCTGGTAATCCTTGAAGCCGGGCTCGAGCGCCTCCTTGAAGGCAATCGCCTTGGCAGCGATGACGTGCATGAGCGGGCCGCCCTGCAGCCCCGGGAAGATGGCACTGTTGATGGCCTTCTCGTGCTGAGACTTCATCAGGATGATGCCACCGCGCGGTCCGCGCAGGCTCTTGTGCGTGGTCGAGGTGACCACGTCCGCGTGCGGAACCGGGTTCGGGTAGACGCCCGCGGCGACCAGGCCGGCGTAGTGCGCCATGTCGACCATGAAGATGGCACCGACATCGCGCGCGACCTTGGCGAAGCGTTCGAAGTCGATGCGCAGCGCATAGGCCGAGGCGCCTGCGATGATCAGCTTGGGCCGCGACTCGTGCGCCTTGCGCTCCATGGCGTCGTAGTCGATTTCTTCGCGGCTGTCGAGGCCATAGGAGACCACGTTGAACCATTTGCCGCTCATGTTCAGCGCCATGCCGTGCGTGAGGTGGCCCCCTTCGGCCAGGCTCATGCCCATGATGGTGTCACCGGGCTTGAGGAAGGCCAGGAAGACCGCCTCGTTGGCCTGCGCGCCGGAGTGCGGCTGGACGTTGGCGGCATCGGCGCCGAACAGCCGCTTGACCCGGTCGATGGCCAGTTGCTCGGCGACGTCGACGTTCTCGCATCCGCCGTAGTAGCGCTTGCCGGGATAACCCTCGGCGTACTTGTTGGTCAGCTGGGTGCCCTGGGCGGCCATCACGGCCGGCGAGGCATAGTTCTCGCTGGCGATCAGCTCGATGTGCTCTTCCTGGCGGCGGTTCTCGGCCTGGATGGCGGCGAACAGTTCAGGGTCGGTTTGTTCGATGAGGATGTTGCGGTCGTACATGGCGGCAGTCCTGGCAGACGTTGGCCCCTGCGCGCAGCCCCAGGCATGCGGGGACGGCGAGGGCTGCCCAGGCGAACGGCGTGACGCCGCGGCGCGGCGGTACGCTCCCCCGTGGTGGCCCACGTCGGCACGTGCGTGCCTATCGCCAGTCGCGTACGTTGGTAGTGTAGCCGAGGGAAAGGCGGACTGCCGGAACGCAAAGGGCGCAAAGGAGGCGCAAAGGACGCCAAGGAGCCAGCGGCGGTGGTTTATCGGCGCCGTGATTGCAGGAACGGCGGCGCTCCAGTGCCAAACCTGGATTGATTGACTTCTTCGCGTCCTTTGCGCCCTTTGGGTTCCTGACTTCAGGACGCCTGTGCCACCGCCATCCGCTCCGGCTCCGTGGCCCGCAGGTTCGAGGGGCTGTTGGCGTTGAAGGGGACGGACTTGCCGGCGGCGACCTGCTGCAGGCGGCCGTGTTCGGCCAGCACCTTGTCAGCGTAGCCGCCGTCGTCGGGCAGGTGGGCGGCGCCGACATAGAGCTTCAGGCCGCCTTCGATGGAGCCGGCGCGCTGGACGCATTCCTGCAGCACCCGGACACCCACGCGCAGGTTCGACACGGGATCGAACGCAGCCAGTTTGCCGCCGAAGCTCTGGTACTTGTCGCCGTGCACCTTGGTCATCACCTGCATCAGGCCCTGGGCGCCCACCGGGCTCTGCGCGAAGGGGTTGAAGCCCGATTCGACGGCCATGACGGCCAGGATCAGCATGGGGTCGAGGCGGGCGCGGGCGCCCACCTCCCAGGCTTCGGCGACCAGGGCGCCGATGGGCTCCGGGGCCACCCGGTACTTGCGGCTGAGCCAGTAAGCCACCGCCGCCTGCTGCTTGGGCAGCTCGCCCGGGTCGACCGCCGTGGCGCGGCCGATGCCCGTCAGGTCGGGCAGCAGGCCGAGCGCGTCTGCCTGGCGGGCCTGCAGCCACCCGACGAGGTGCGACTCGCCGGCTTCGCGCAGGTCCTGGCGGACCGAGAGGGTGAAGACCCCGAACACCACGGCGATGCCCAGGAGGGCCATTCCGTTGTGCGTGATTTCGAAGAAGCCGTTCGCGACGTCCGACGCGAACACGCGCAGGCCTTCCAGGATGCTTCCGGGCGCTGTCATAGCTTTCCTTTCTACGCGTGGAACCCGAGGCGGACGGCTGCAGTGGCGGCCGTTAAATGCTTCGGATCCCTCGTTTGGATTGGTACGCGGCCACTTGCGCCGGCGGCCGACGTGGGCGGCAAGGCGGGCGCCGTTGCTTTGCCGGTTCGGCAGCGTGGCGGAGTCCCCCGCCGCTGAGGCAGGGGACGAGCGGATTCTAGGGGCGGGCAAAATACTCGGTCAAGCATAAGATGACTCATCCTTATAACCCGCGCTTCTCAATCGGTTGCGATCCGTCGATTGCAAACGCCAGCTTGCCACGCGCGTTCGCGGGGCGTAACCTCGCGGCGTCCGGCTCTGGCCGGGCATCGCTGGCCAGGCCGCTTCGCGGCAGGGCCACACCCCCCTGGAAGCAATCCATTGCTTCCTTGCGGCCCGGGACGTCAAAGCTCCTGGTGTCCGCGACAATGGGCTGGCAGCCGCCAGCCAGGCCCGGCCGGGCGCTGAAGGCATCCGGCCGGGCTTTCTGCTTTTCCGCGTCCCCGCAGGCATCCGACGGCCGGGCCCGGGAATTCGCGGCGAGAATATCGCTTTGCCCTTCGAAGACGGCCAAAACGGCCGCACACGACGCCAGTGACTCAAGCCACGCTGAAAAACCACGACACCCAGGCGCTCGATGCGCTCACGGGTGGCGCATTTACCGCCCCCACCTCCGGAGAGCGATCCGCGCGCCTGCGCGAATGGCTCGCCACCGACCCGCCACTCGAGCGCATGCAGGAGGTCTTCCGTGAGCTGAGCAGCCGGGACAAAGGCGCGGCGCGCCTGGTGCGCGAGCGCCTGGACGAGATCAAGCGGGCCCGCAACCAGGAGGCCATTGCTGCCGAATGGGCGCAGAAGGCCGAGGCAATGCTGGCCCAGGGCAAGCTCAACATCGCCGACGCCATGGCTTGGCAGCGCGACGCGGCCAAGGCGGGCGCCCCCCTGAGCCGCGAGCCGCTGGCCGGCCTCAAGCTGCAGCTGGCCGAGCGCGTGCGCGGCATCGAGGACCTGCAGCATCGGGTGCAGGTGCAGCGCGAGGCGGCGGTCCTGCTGGCCCAGCGCATCGAGGTGCTCTCCACGAAGTCCTGGCGCGACGCCCAGGCCGCCGCCGAGGCGCTGCGCACCGACGTGCCCGACTGGCAGGCCCAGGCCGACACGCTGGTCCAGGACGCCGGCTGGTCCAGTGTCGATGCGCGCTTTCCGCCGCTGCTCGAGGCGTCCCGCAATCAGTTGCAGGTCGTCTGGGAGGCTTTCCAGACCGCACTGGCGCAGGCGGTCGCCGCCGAGGCCGATCCGCAGGCGCCCCTGCCTCCCGTCCCGGTCTGGGCCGACGAACTGCGCTCGGCCCGCGGCCTGCCGGCCGAGCCTGCAGCACCCCCTCGGGCAGCGCGGCCCAAGGTCGATCCGCAAGTGCGCGAGCAGGCCAACCAGGCCGTGCGGGCCGCCCTCGAGCGGCTCGAGCAGGAGGTCGGCGAAGGCCATGGCAAGGCCAGTGCCGGCGCTGCATCGGCCCTGCGCAATGCCCTGAAGGAACACGGCAAGCTGGTCGACGACAAGCTCGAAGGCCAGGCCCATGCCGCGCTCGCGGCTGCCGGCGAAATGGAAGGCTGGCAACGCTGGCGCACCGACCAGCTCCGCCAGGAACTCGTGGCCAAGGCCGAGGCCCTGTTCGAGACCGTGCCCGTGCGCGCCCCGGCGGCGCCCGGTGGGCGTGCCGCCGCCGCCGCCGCACCTGCACCCGCACCCGCACCCGCACCCGCACCCGCTGACGCTGCGGGCCCGACGGGTTCCGCCGGCGCTGTGGCCGCCCCGCAGACTGGGCCCGAAGCTCCAGCGGAAGCCGCACCCGAAGCCGGTCCGGAATCCCTGCACGAGACCGCGCCGGAAGCTATTCAAGAGATCGCGCCCGAAGCCGCGACGGGCGAGGCGCCGGCGTTGGCCGATGCAAACGCCGAGGCGCCGCAGGCTACCGCGCGGCCGCAGCCCGCCGCCGTCGCCGCGGTTCGCAAGCCACGCTTTGGCGGGCGCAAGATGCAGGAACAGCTGCGTGCACTGCGTGACCAGTGGAAGCAGCTCGACCAGAGTGGTGCCCCCAACCACGCCCTCTGGAAGCGCTTCGACAACGCCTGCAACGAGGCCTACAAGGTGGTCGAAGACTGGCTGGACAAGGTCAAGTCGGAGGCGGCCGAGCACCGCGCTCGCCGTCTCGCCTTGATCGAGGAAGTCCGCAGCTGGTCCGCAGCCAATCCCCAGCCGGCCGGCGGCGACTGGAAGGCGTTTGCCCGGGCGATCCATCAGTTCGAGAACCGCTGGCGTGACGCCGGCCACCTGAGCGAAAAGGCATTCGCCGAGCTGCAGCCGCAGTGGAAGGAAGCCATGCAGGCTGCCGAGGCGCCGTTGGCTGCGGTGCAGAAGCAGAGCCTCGAGCGCCGCCACGCCTTCATCGAAGAGGCCCGCGTGCTCGGTGCGCAGCCGCAGCTTCGCATCGACGCGGTCAAGGCCCTCCAGCAGCGATGGCAGGCCGAAGCACAGGCGGTGCCGCTGGACCGCAAGCACGAGCAGAAGCTCTGGGACGCCTTCCGCAAGCCCATCGACGAAGCCTTCGCGCGCAAGACCCAGGACCGCGACCACGCCGCCGCGACCCTCAGCGAGCGCGATCGGGTGGTTCTCGAGGCTTCGAAGGCTCTCGAGGCGGCCAATGCGTCGGGCGATGCGCAGAAGATCCGCGCAGCGATGACGGCACTCGAAGCGGCACTCAAGGGGCAGGCCGAGGCGCGTGCCGATGTCGCAGCGCAGGGCGGGCCTGCCGCGGCGGCGGCCGCCGCGGCGCCCGCCGGTGCAGGCGGTGCATCCGACGAAGCCGCAGCGACCGCTGAGCCGGCCGCCGCGCCCCGGCCGGCTCCGAAGCCGGTCGTCGCGATGCGTGGCGATGACCGCCCGGGCATGAAGAAGACCGAGCCCGTGCAGGCCGGCCGTGGCGGGCGCTTCGGCGACCGCAAGCCGGGCGGGGCGCCCGGCGGGCGGGGCAACGACCGCTTCGGAGATCGTGGCGCCGGACGCGACGGGCGCCGGTTCGACGAGCGCGAAGATCGGAGCCCCCGCCTCGGCGACGTCGCCTTCCGGGCCCAGCGCGAAGCCCTGGCCCACGCCCAGCAGGCGCTGCGCAAGCTGGCGGCTCAGGCGCATGGCGAAGCCCTGACCCAGCTGCTCGGTGCCTGGGAGCGCCGCGCGCCCGACCAGGTGCCTGCGCTGGGTGAACTCGGCAAATCCGTGCCGGCGGCGGCGCGCACCGCCTGGGTCCAGGCCCTTGGCGCCCAGCCAGCGGGCGATCCGTCCGATGCGCTGCTGCGCCTGGAAATCGCCGCGGAAGTGCCGACGCCCGCGGAGCACCTGGATGCGCGCCGCCGGATGCAACTGCTGCTGCTGACCCGCCGGAACGATCCCTCGCCGGCGCAGACCTGGGGTCAGGACGCGGCCACGGTCCTGCAGGCGGCCTACGACCCTCAGGTCGCACGCCGCCTGCAGAACACGCTCAAGGCGCTGATGCGCTGATG
>DAIMZU010000042.1:0-11138 GCA_036733845.1 Ramlibacter sp. | reverse complement strand
CTCCAGTTCGTCCACGGCAGTGGCCCCGCCGGCCGGATCACCCACGAGGACCTCGATGTCTACCTCGCCTCGCGCGGCCAGCCCGCAGCCATCGGCGCCGCGCGCGGCCTGCGCCAGCGGCAGGGGGAAGAGGCGGTGCCCATCATGGGCCTGCGCCGCCGCATCGCGCAGAAGATGCAGGAAGCCAAGCGCCGCATCCCGCACTTCAGCTACGTCGAGGAGGTCGACGTCACCGAACTCGAGGCCCTGCGCCTGCAGCTGAACGCGCGCTTTGCCGGAAGCCGCGGCAAGCTCACCCTGCTGCCCTTCATCCTGCGAGCCGTGGTCCGGGCCATCGACGACTTCCCCCAGGTGAACGCCC
The DNA here is from genome assembly GCA_036733845.1 of Ramlibacter sp. Taxonomy (GTDB): domain Bacteria; phylum Pseudomonadota; class Gammaproteobacteria; order Burkholderiales; family Burkholderiaceae_C; genus Ramlibacter. The sequence goes on along the minus strand of DAIMZU010000042.1, from coordinate 10,777 downwards.
GCTTCGACGACGACGCCGGCATCGTCACGCGTTTCTCGCCGGTCCACCTCGGCGTGGCCACGCAGACCGACGCCGGGCTCATGGTGCCGGTGCTGCGGCACGCCGAGTCGCAGGACCTGTGGGGACTGTCGGCCGAGGTGGCGCGCCTGGCCGACGCCGCCCGCAGCGGCAAGGCCGCCCGGGACGAACTCTCCGGCTCGACCATCACCGTGACCAGCCTCGGTGCGCTGGGCGGCATCGCCACCACGCCCGTCGTCAACCACCCGGAGGTCGCCATCGTGGGTGTGAACCGGGTCGTGGAGCGGCCGATGTTCTCGGCCAGCGGTGCGGTGGTGGCGCGCAAGCTGATGAACCTGTCCTCATCGTTCGACCACCGGGTCGTCGACGGCATGGACGCGGCCCGCTTCATCCAGGCCGTGCGCTCGCTGCTGGAGCAGCCCGCCTTCCTGTTCGTCGAGTGACGGGGGGACGATGAAGACGCGCAACACCACGCTTCTCGTCATCGGCGGCGGCCCCGGCGGCTATGTGGCAGCCATCCGCGCTGCCCGGCTCGGGGTGCCGACCCTGCTGGTCGAGTCGGAACGGCTGGGTGGCACCTGCCTGAACATCGGCTGCATTCCGTCCAAGGCGCTGATCCACGCGTCCGACGTGTTCCACCGGGCCTGTGCCCAGGTCGATGGCGACGCGCTGGGCATCCGCGTGCAGGCACCCGCGCTCGACTTCGCACAGACCCAGCGCTGGAAAGATGGCATCACGTCCCGGCTCGCCTCGGGCGTGGGCGCGCTGCTGCGCAAGGCCGGCGTGCAGGTGGTCCAGGGCCATGCGCGGCTGGTGGACGGCAAGACCGCCGAGGTCGAGACCGCCGAAGGCCCCCTGCGTCTCGTGTGCGAGCACCTGCTCCTGGCCACCGGCTCGGAGCCGGTCAGCCTGCCGGACTTGCCCTTCGGCGGCCCGGTCATCGACTCCACCCAGGCGCTGGCCCTGCCCGAGGTGCCGCGTCATGTGGTGGTGGTCGGGGCGGGCTACATCGGCCTCGAACTCGGCACCGCGCTGCGCAAGCTTGGCGCGGAAGTCGCCGTCGTCGAGTCGGCCCAACGCATCCTGCCGGCTTATGACGAGGAGCTTGGCCGCCCCGTGGCCGCCTCGCTCAGGCGGCTGGGCATCACGCTGCACCTGGGTTGCACTGCGCTGGGGCTGGATGCGCCGGGCACCGGCCTGCGCGTGCGCAGCAGCCATGCCGACGACTACGTGCTGCCGGCCGACCGCGTCCTGGTGGCGGTGGGCCGCCGACCGCGCACCGGCGGCTTCAACCTCGAGTCGCTGGGGCTGTCCATGGCCGGGCGGGCGGTGCAGGTGGACGCCCAGTGCCGGACGTCCATGCGCCAGGTCTGGGCGATCGGCGACCTGACCGGCGAGCCGATGCTCGCGCACCGCGCCATGGCCCAGGCCGAGGTGGCGGCCGAGTGCATCGCGGGGCACCGGCGCCGCTTCGAGCCGGCAGCCATTCCGGCGGTGTGCTTCACGGATCCGGAGGTGGTCTCGGTCGGGATGTCTCCGGCGCAGGCGCAGGCTGCCGGCCAGGACTGCCTGGAGGCGAACTTCCCGTTCTCCGCCAACGGCCGGGCGCTGACCATGGAAGCCCAGGACGGGTTCGTGCGCGTGGTCGCCCGCCGGGACAACCACCAGGTCGTCGGGTGGCAGGCGGTGGGGCAGGGCGTGTCCGAACTGTCGGCGGCGTTCTGCCATTCCATCGAGATGGGTGCACGCCTGGAAGACGTGGGCGCGATCATCCATGCGCACCCGACGCTGGGCGAGGCCCTGCAGGAGGCCGCCCTGCGCGCGCTGGGGCAGGCGATCCACGTCTAGCGGCCTGCGGGCCACCGGCGTGCCTGCGCCTGCGACTGCATTCCGTCAATACACCCCGTCGCTGCAGAGCTAGTGCGAACGGGCCATCGTGGCTCGGCCTTGTCCTACACGGCCGAGCCTGCCCAGGCCCGACCATACAGCCATGGATTCGCTTCTGGCGGGTCCTGTGGAACACAGGGGGTGTCCACTCCGGGCCGGGCTTTCCAAGGTTCGCCCGGTCTTTACAGCCCCCGCGGCGGGAAGGTCGCGGGGGCTTTTTCATGCGTGCTGCCTCCGCTCATCTCCAACAAGCTCTGCCGTACTAGCTCAACCCCGGCCGTAACGCGCGACTGAACCGTAACTTTTATGGTCGAGCCTCCGCGCAAAAATGGCTGAGATGCCGCGATCTCAGCTGTCGAGGGGGTCCGCCTCGGCCACCGTCCAGGTCCAGGTCAGTATCCTGCCGAGCCGCGCCACGGCTGGGTTTACGGCGTATTCGCCTGTTCGACAGGGGTGACGCGGCATGCTTCTCCCGACCGCGGTGTGTGCGGTTTCACACACAATCCCCAAGCTCATGTTCAGTTACGACTGTAGTCGCTCACCTACAGGTTTGTGGGACAGCGCCTACTAGAGTCGCGGCTCTCGCTGAGGTGGGACCCCAGCCCAGCCGCCGAGCGCAAGCGCGACGGTCACGGCAGGCAGGGCCACGAAGCCACAGCAACTTTCAACCGAGCGAACGGTCCGGCTGCCAAAGCCGACCCGCCGCGCCCTTTGACGAGTGTGCTGAACATGAATCGACGTTTCTTCCTGCGTTCCGGATCCGCTTCCCTGGCTGCGGCCGCCCTTGCTGCCTGTGGCGGCGGTGGCGGTGGTGCCACCGAGGCCGACCTGCGCGGTCCCCTGGACGCCGCCCTGCCCGAGGCTGCCATTGCCCCCGTCCCCGTCGCCGCCCCTGTCGGCCCGAGCAGTGCCCTTCCGGAGAAGGTGCTCGGCACCTACTACACCACCTGGGACACCGGCCGCTACAAGATCACGGACGTGCCGGCCGAGTTCAACCTCATCTTCCTGTTCCACGCGAAGCCCGACGGCAAACCCAACGGCAAAAACTGGAACAACGTCGGCAACGGCGCGTTCTATTTCGAGCACTACAACGACATCCCGGCGGAGTCCATCCAGGTTTGCCGCCGGCGCGGCCAGAAGGTCATCCTCACGGTGGGCGGCGCGCACGCGGGCTTCGCGTGGGACAACCGCACCAAGTCGCAGAATTTCGTTGAGTCCTTCAAGGTCATGTATGCCCGCCTCGGCGGCGTCGACGGGGTGGACTTCAACAACTACGAAGCCAGCATCCTCAACGGCCGCAACGTGGCGGCCGTGACCGCCGAGATGATCTGGATCGCCGGCGAGCTCAAGGCCACCTATGGTCGCGACTTCGCGGTGCTGTCGCCGCCGCAGCCCAGCTCGGTGGAGCAGCAGAGCCTGATGGCCGCGATGGCCAAGGCCGGCGTGCTCGATGCCGCCGGCCCCCAGCACTACGACTGGGACGGCTTCAATGCGCCCGGCTACATCAAGGGCCGCATCGACCTGTGGACCGACCTCATCGGTGCCGACAAGACCATCGTCGGCCTGTCGGCCAACTACGACCAGGGCCCCTCGCTGGACGACTGCATCCGCGAGTGGAACGCGATCCAGGTCGCCCACCCGAACATCCGCGGCATGTTCTGCTGGAGCGCCCAGCACGCGATGGCCGGCGGAAACGCGTGGGGCAAGGCGATGAAGAAGCGGATGTGAGCGTCCGCCCTAGGCCGCGCGGTAGAAGTACGGATCGAGCACCGACACCGGCGTGATCCGGTCCACCGGCAGCTTGTTGCACTGGGCGGAATGCCGGATCGCCTCGGGGTTCGGCGCGTCGTAGATGCAGAAGGTGCGGGTTCGGTCCTGGTTCACGTAAGAGGTGATCCAGGTGACGCCGTCCTGTGCATTGGTCTCCACGACGCCCAGGCAGGCCTGGCTGCCTTCGGCGGTCTGGGGAATGGAGAGTCCTTCGGGGAAGCTGCGTTCGACGAGATAGCGGGGCATGGCGGTCCTCCAGGGGGCTTCACGGTCGACACTGACCGTTCCTGCACGGTAGCCCCGGGCGCCGTGCGGCGCATGGGCAGGGACTGCCCGGATTTCGGGTCCGCACTGCCCATTTTTGGGTGTCACTCATCCGCGGGCGTCACCGGGCTGCGCGGGCGGCAGGACGCCGAGCCGTCGCCCCAGGTGCACGGCATCGGCCCGGGCGCGGACGCCGAGCTTGGCGCACAGCGCCTCGACATGGTGGTCCACCGTGCGCGCCGAACGCGACAGTCGCGAAGCGATCTGCGGAGTAGCCAGCCCCTGCGCCAGGAGTTGCAGGACCTCCACCTCCCGCCGTGTGAGCCCCGCCGGGTTGCCCCGGGTGGACGCGATGGGTCCGCGCGGCACCGAAGTGACACCCGCGGCGCGCATCCTGGCGCGCAGGCGGTCGGCCAGGGGCCGCGCCCCCAGCCCGTCGAGCAGCCCCAGTGCCAGGCGCTGGGCGGCGGCGTCGCCTTCGGACAGGCTCCGCGCCTGCTCGTAGGGGCAGCCCAGTGCCGCCCATGCCGCGGCCGCTTCATGCCAGCGGCCGGCGCGCTGCAGGGAGAAGGGCGTTGCACCGTCGGGCACGTCGGCTGGCGGGCTTCCCGCCTGCTGGAGCCACCAGCCCAGTTCACCGGCGTACCAGGCGTGCCGCTTGTCCACCGCCAGATCGAAGGCGCGAGCGGCCTCCCGGGCCACGCCGTCCGTGTCGCCGCGCAGCCATGCGGCCTCGGACCGCGCGGCGCACACCGGCGCGAGTCTCTGCAGGGTTCCCGAGGCGCCGGCCAGCGCGAGTGCCTCGTCGAGCACCCCCTGCGCGCCCGGATCGCCGCGCCGCACGCGCAGCCTGCCCAGCGCGACCAACGCCATCACCCGCGCCGTGGTGCTCCCTGGCTCCCGTGACAGGGTGCGGTGTGCCCGCTCGCCTGCACGGTCCCACCGCCCGCGGTACAGGTCGCACAGCGCCTGCCAGGCGGCCATGTAATGGGCCTGGCGGTCCAGGTCATGGGCGGTCGCGAACTCGATGGCCTCATCCAGCAGGCGCTCGGCGGTCTCGAAGCGGTACAACTCCCCGGCCGCGGTGCCCTGCATCAGCAGGGCCTCCGCGACGGCGATGCCGCCGTCGCGGAGGGTGCGTGCGATCTCCAGGCTGCGGCCGAGCCATTCGGCGCCCTGTGCAGGGTCGCTGAAGAGGAGGGCGCTTCCGACGGTCTTGCAGGCGCTGCAGACCAGTTCGCGGTCGGCGTCGGGATCGGCGAGCGAAATCGCCCGCCGGCCCGCGTCGACCGCCGCATCACAGTCGCGGTTGAGCATGCGCAGGTAGGACTCTGTCGCCCAGGCCCGCGCCAGCAGCCGTCCGTCCGCCTGCTGCTGCGCAAGCGCCAGTGCCGCCTGACTGGCCTGGTCGGCCTCCTGGTTGCGCAGGGAGCGCACCAGCGGCATGGCCAGTGCGGACAGGCAGCGGACCTGGCCGGCGGAGTCCCCCGCAGCCGCATGCATCCGGATCGCCTCGCGGAATGTGTCAGCCGCGGCTTCGAGTTCATTGAGTTCGAAGAGCACCGCGGCATGCTCTTCGAGCAGCATCGCGTGCGCGGCCGCCGGCATGCGGGAAGCGCGGCGCAGGGCGGCGCGTGCGTGCGCTGCGGCCTCCCTCAGCGCACCGCCGGCGGCGGCCTGGGCGGCCGCCGCGGGGGCCCAGCGCAGCACCGCTGCCGCATCGTTGGCGCCGCGGGCGTGGTGCGACAGCCGCGCGAGCAGGCCCGCAGCGACGGGCCAGTCCGCCAGGACGGCCAGGATGCGCGCGTGCCAGGCCGCGCTGCGGGCTGGTGGCACCGAGGTTTCGACTGCGACCCGTGCGAGTTCGTGGCGAAAGCGCAGCCATTCCGCATCGAGTTCGACCAGGCCGCTGGCCGCGCAGGCGTCCAGTGCCTGCGGCTGCGGACCGAGCAGGGCGTCCAGCAGCGCGATCTCGACCTGGCGGGGAACCAGCGCCGACACCTCCAGCAGCCTGCGCGCGTGCGGGTCGAGCCGCTCGAGCCGGTACAGCACGGCATCGCGCACGGTAGGGGGCACATGATTCGGCGCGCCGCCCGCACGCAGCACCTCGGACACGAAGAAGGGATTGCCGCCGGTGGATCGGTACAGGTCCGCCGGGTCAACGTCGGTGCCCGCGGCCAGTTCGGCGACTGCGCTTTCCGACAAGGGTGCCAGGGGTATCCGTTCGAGCTGCATCGAGTCGAGCCCCGCCAGTGCCGGCCGCAGGGTCGCCCGGGCCGCTTCGTCGTCCCGGGCGCTGATCACCAGCAATGCCGGCAGGCGAGGCATCCGGCGCGCGAGGTACTTGACCAGGTCCAGGGTCGCTGCGTCTGCCCAGTGCAGGTCTTCGATCAGCAGCACCGCGGGACCCGGGCTGCGCCGGAGTTCGTCGACGACGGCGGAAAACAGCCTGGCCCGATCAACCGGCTCGCGGGACAGCAGTGCCCCCAGCGTGCCGGTGGATTCCGCCGCGATGTCGTGCAGCGGACCGAGGGGGCGGGGGGTGTCGAGCGCCTCGCAGCCGCCCCGCAGGACCCGGGGCCCTGCCGTGGCGGCAAAGCGCGCCAGCATGCTGCTCTTGCCGATGCCGGCCTCCCCGCTGACCAGCACGGTCGCACCCTGGCCATGGGCGGCCGATTCGAGTCGCACTGACAGCCGCGCCAGGGGCGCCTCGCGCTCGAGGAGCGGCAGGGGCCCGCCTGCCCCGGAGTGCGGGTGAGCGGCCATCATCGAGTCACGTCGGGGGACACACCTCCATTCTTGCGGTGTGCCTGCCGCTTGCCAAGGCCGGCGGGCCTGCAGAGCACCCGACGGGAATTACTCGAGCTTCAGGTCCAGCTTGCGCACCACCGGCGTCCAGCGCGCGATTTCCGAGCGGATGCGCGCTTCGGCCTCGGCATGGCTGCTGCCGACGGGTGCCAGGTCGACGGCCTGCAGGCGCGAGACGATGTCCGGCATGGCCATGATCTCCCTGGACGCACGTTCGAGTTCGGTGATGACGGCTGCAGGGGTGCCGCGGGGCGCCTGCAGCACCAGGGCGAAGCTGATGTCCAGGTCGGGCTTGTTGAGTGCCTTGGCCAGCCCCGGCACTTCGGGAGCCATGGGTGAGGGTTGCGCGGAGGACACCGCCAGCGCCACCAGCTTGCCGGCGCGCACGTGCGGCAGGACCGTCGGCGTGGCCAGGAAACCGCAGTCGACCTCGCCGCCGAGCACCGCCGTGGTGGCAGGCGCCGGCCCGCGGTAGGGAATGTGCTCCATGCGCACGCCGATGCTCGACAGCATCATCTCGGAGGCGAGGTGGCCGGGGGAGCCCGGACCGCCCGAGGCGTACATGAGCCGCCCCGAGCGGGCCTTGTCCACCAGGTCCTGGGCAGTGCGGATGCCTTTGCCTGGATTGCACACGAGCATCTGCGTGAAGGTGGCCAGGACCGAGACGTTCACGAGTTCGGAGCGCGGGTCGTGGTTGAGCTTGGGGTAGATGATCGGATTGACCGTGACCACCGTGTCCGGGCTCAGCACCAGCGTGTAGCCGTCCGGGTCGGCCTTGGCCACCACGCCGGCCGCCAGGCTGTTGCTCGCGCCGGGACGGTTCTCGGCGATCACCGACTGCCGAGTGCGCTGCGACAGCTTGTCGGCGAACAGCCGCGTGACGATGTCCGACGGACCGCCTGGCGGCGAGCCGACCAGGATGCGAACGGTCTTGGTGGGCCAGGCCGGGGACTGGGCGGCCGCCGTGGCAGGCGCGAGGACCGCGACGGCCAGGGCCAGCGCGGCAGGGATGAGTGCGGATCGAAAGATCATGGATGGCTCCGGGATTCGGTCGGTGAAGGGGCGGCGCAGGGCCAGCCGACGCAGGCGCCCTGCGCCGAATCTAGGCCGTCGGGGACGATTGATCAAATCAACCATCCCGGGGACAAACCCGTACCCGTGTCGTCTCAGGACGCGTCGAACAGCCGTCCGAAGCCGGGCGAGGCCGCGTCCAGCCCCGCCGTGCGCATCACGTCCCAGAAGCCGGCGGGTGAGCTTGCGGTGACCGGAAGTCCGGTGCGGGCTTCCAGCGCCTGGATGGCATCGAGCGTGAGCAGCCCGCCGCATGAGATGAACAGCCCGTCCGCGTCGCCGCCGCGTGCCAGCACGCGTTCCCCCAGTTCCACCAGCGCCGGCGTCGCGACCTCGCCGACCGCCTCGACGCCGGTGATGCCCAGCCCTTCGATCGCGGTGACCTCGAAGGCCTGGCTGCGCAGGTACTCGACCAGGCGGTCGTTCAGCGCGTCGATGTAGGAGGTCGCGACCGCCACGCGCCGGATGCCCAGCGCGCGCAGGGCGCGGACGATCGCGTGGCTCATCGTGGTGCAGGGCAGGCCGGTCGCCTCCTGCATCGCCTCGCGCAGCGATTCGGTAAAGGCCGCGCCGCGATAGAAGCTCAGCGAGGTGCCCATCAGCGACACCGCCTGCGCGCCGGCGTCACGCAGTTCGACCGCCCGCTGGACGATGGTGTCGACGACGGGCGCGAACCCTTCCGGCGAGATGGCGCCGATGCCCAGGCCACGAGCGATGAAATGGACCCGCTCGCCATAGAGCAGCGGACCGTCGCCAGGCACCTGCCCGTGGGCGGGCGGCACCACCAGCCCGATGCAGGGGGCGCTCATTCCGCGGTGATGTTCTGCTGCTTGATCACGCCGGCCCATTGCTGCGACTCGCGGGCCATCTCGCGCGCCAGTTCGGCCGGCCCCAGGTAGGCCGGGACAGCGCCCTGCTTACCGGCCGCCTCGGCCATTTCGGGGCTGGAGACCACCTTGCGGACCGCCTCGTCGATGCGCTGCACGATGGCCGGCGGCGTGCCGGCCGGGGCCAGCAGGAACAGACGCGGGGCAACGCTCAACCCCGGCACGGCCTGTGACAGGGCGGGCACGTTCTCCGCGCCCGGGAGCTTGTGGTCGCTGAGCATCGCGACGGCCCGCAGCCTGCCGGCGCGCGCCTGCGCGAGCCCGGCCGTCACGCTGACCACGCCCAGCTGCACCTGGCCGCTCATGATGTCCGGCACGATCTGCGCCGCGCCCCGGTAGGGGATGTGCACGATGCGGGTGCCGGTGCGGCCCTTGAAGGTCTCGATGCCCAGGTGGTGCACCGTGCCGATACCCGAGGTGGCGTACGAGTACTTGCCCGGGCTGGCCTTGACGAGGGCCAGCAGCTCGCGCGGGTCCTTGGCAGGAACATCGTTGTTGGCCACCAGCATCAGCGGCAGCTCGAACACGCTGGCCACCGGGGTGAACGCGGTCAGCGGGTCGAAGGGCATCTTGGGGTTCAGGTGCTTGCCGATCAGCAGCCCGCTTTCGCCGAGCACCAGGGTGTAGCCATCGGGCGCGGCCTTGCTGGCGGCTTCCGCGGCGATCATCCCGGCGGCGCCGGCGCGGTTCTCGACGATGACCTGCTGTCCGAGCAGGTCGGGCAGCCGCGAGGAGAGCATGCGTGCGATCGCGTCCACGCCGCCGCCGGCCGAATAGCCCACGAGGATGCGCACCGGACGCTCCGGCCAGGCCTGCGCCGCAGCCGGTCCGGCCAGGGGCAGGGCGGCAGCGAGAGCCAGGGCGGCGGTGAACAGGCGCCGGCGGCGCAGGGGCTTGGCGGGATCGGTCATGCGAATGTCTCCTGTGGAATGTCGGTGAGAGTTTCAGGCCTTGCCGGCACCGCGTGAGCCGGGCCGGCGGGCGAGTTCCCTGATCCGCTCGCGGTTGGGCGTGAACCCGAGGCCGGGCGCCTGCGGCAGCGCGAGCATGCCCTGGGTGGGTTCCGGCAGGCCGTCGAAGACCAGCTTGCAGCATTCGACGGCCACCGAGTGGTACTCGACCAGCGAGCCGTTGGCCAGTCCCGCATGCAGGTGCATGTTGTGGTGCGGCCAGGCGCCGCCGTTGGCGAACTGCGTGTTGAAGGCGGCGGCCATCCCGGCGATCCGCTGGCACTGCGTGTAGCCGCCGGTGATGCAGGCGTTGGGCTGGACCACGTCCACCGCCTGGGCGACCAGCATGTCGCGAAAGCGGCTGGCCAGCCCCTCGTTCTGGCCCGCGGCAAGGGGAATGCGCGTCTTCGCGCGAAGCTTGGCAAGGTTGGGGATGTCGTTCTGCGTCACCGGCTCCTCGAAGAAGCTGATGCCCAGGTCCTCCACCCGCTGCGCGAGCGTGAGCGCATGGAAGTAGTCGAGGCTGCAGTTGGCATCGATGAAGATCTGAACCTCCGGGCCCACCGCCTCGCGCACCGCCTGGATACGGCGCGCGTCCTCGGCGATCAGGTCAGCCAGCGGCCGCGGTTCGTCACGCCGCTGCAGCCCGTGGTGGCCCACCGTCATCTTCAGGCGGGTGAAGCCGCGTTCGACCCAGCTTCGGGCGGCGGCGGCCAGTTCGTCGCGGTCGAAGAAGGCGAAGCCGAAGGTGGCATACACCGGCACCTGTTCACGCGCGCCGCCGAGCAGGCGCCACACCGGCTGGCCCAGGATCTGGCCCTTGAGGTCCCACAGGGCGAGGTCGATCGCCGCGATGGCATGGCTGGCGTAGCCCGACTGGCCGCGCGGCGAGAGCAGCCAGTACAGCTTCTCCCAGACCTGCTCGTGGTTCAGCGGATCCATGCCGACCAGCGCGTGGCTGGCGATGTCGTTCACCACGCTGCCGATGACCTCTTCCTCGGTGATGGCCGTCATGCCGGTGCCGATGCGGCCGTCGTCGAGTTCGACGTCGACCAGGCACAGCGAGAGGAAGGTGCTCTTGGTCTTGCCGGACGCCTGCACGGTGACGGGCAGGTTCAGCGG
>DAIMZU010000041.1:0-11154 GCA_036733845.1 Ramlibacter sp. | reverse complement strand
CCGTCGGCACCACGCGCGACAGGATCTGCAGCCCGTCGCGCGGGCCGACCTCGCGGACGGTCACGTGCGCGGGAAGTGGGGGGAGGGTGAACGCCATGCCCTGAGTTTAGAATTTCCGAACCGACACGAACCTGCATTTTCAGAACGATCCAGTTCCCATCCGGAATATCTAACCCGACATGCGCGACCTTGACCTGACCAGCCTGCGCCTGTTCGTCTCCGTTTGCGAGACGGGCAACATCGCGCGTGCCGGCGAGCGCGCCAACATCGTCGGCTCCGCCATCAGCAAGCGACTGGCCCAGCTCGAGGACCATCTCGGCACCCCGCTGCTCATGCGGCGGCGCCACGGTGTCGCACCGACGGCCGCCGGCCAGGCGCTGCTCGAGCATGCCCGCACCATGCTGCACAGCGCCTCGCGCATCACGGCCGACATGCAGGCTTTCGCCGCGGGTGCGCGGGGCCAGGTGCGCATCCTCGCTTCGGTGTCGGCCATGACGGAATCCCTGGCAGACGACGTGGCGAGCTTCCTCAAGCAGCCGGCGAACCGCAGCATCCAGGTCGACCTCGAGGAGCGTGTCAGCCCGGAGATCGTCCGTGGCGTGCGGGAGGGCCAGGCGTCGCTGGGCGTGTGCTGGGACGCGGCCGAGCTCGGCACGATGCAGTCCCGCCCTTACCGGCGCGACCGGCTGTGCGTGGTCGTGCCGTCGGGCCATCCGCTGGCCCGGCGCCGGCGCATCCGCTTTGCCGATACGCTGGACTACGAGCATGTGAGCCTGCCGGTCAACAGCGCCGTCCAGCTCATGCTGCAGCGGCACGCCGCCGCGATGGGGCGCAGCATGCCGCACCGGGTGATCGTCACGAATTTCGAAGCGGCGCTGCGCGTGGTGCGCGCGGGCCTGGCCATCAGCCTGGTGCCGCGCGAGGTCGCGCAACTGCCGGCGCTGACGTACGGACTGCGCCTGGTCGAACTCGACGAGCCCTGGGCCGAGCGGCAGTTCATCATCTGCTTTCCTTCGGAGCAGGCGCTGACGCCGGCAGCCCAGTTGCTGGTCGAACACCTCACCCAGGAGCCCTCGTGACACCCACGCCCGAATACCTCCCGCTGGGCGGGCAGCCTTGCATCCTCTGGCTGTCGCAGGATCCGTCCTGCGTGCGCAGGCAACTCGCCGGAGAGCGGCTCGCCCGCGCCGATGCGGGCGAGCTGCGCCACGATGTCTCCACCGACGAGATCACGCCGGTGGCCATCCTGTCGCACTACGACCACCGGCTCGCGCGCTTTCCATACACGGGCCTGGCCTGTGGCGGCGAACTGCCGGTCGCCGCGGGTTCTGTGCAGGCTGGCGGTTTCACAGTGACCGTGGCCGGACGCCGCTACGGCAAGGGATCGTCGCGCGAGCACAGCCCTGCGGCCGAGCGGCTGGCGGGCATCCGCCTGGTGGTGGCCGAAAGCTTCGAGCGGCTCTACCGGCAGAACGCCGACAACATCGGCCTCTTCACCTCCACGGACCTGAGCCTGCCCGACCGCATCGCACGCGGCGAGCCGATCCCGGTCGACGAACTCCTCGCCGACCGTGAGCCGCTCGCCGCCGCCATCCTGCGGGCGGGCGGCCTGCTGCGATTCGGGGCGCAGCACCTTGGCAGCGCCGCGCCTGCGCCAGCGGCCCTGGACGACCGGCCGCTGACCCTGTACGAGAAGATCGTGCGCAGACACCTGCTCGCCACACCCGTGACCGCGGCGCAGCCGCAACCCGGCGCCGGGTGCTTCCTTCGCGCCGACTGGCGCTTCATCCACGAGTACTACACCGGCATGGCCGCGCACATGCTGCACGAATCCTTCGGTGACGACTTCCGCGTGCGGGATCCCGGCTCGGTGGTGGTGTTCGAGGACCACAGCTCCTACGTGGCGCAAAGCCCGGCCCATTTGAAGGCCGGGCTGGTGGGCAACATGCGCGCCATGTGCGAGGCCCAGCGGGCCTTCGTGCAATCGCAGGGCCTGCGCTGCCACCGCACGCTGACCGACGACGAGGCGACGCTGGACGATGGCAGCAACGTCGCCGGCATCTCGCACGCGATGATGGCCGAGCGCTACGCGCTGCCCGGGCAGGTGGTCGTCGGCACGGATTCCCACACGCCCCACAGCGGCGCACTGGGCTGCCTGGCCTTCGGAGTGGGCACGACCGACATGGCCAATGCCTTCGCCACCGGGGCCGTGCGCATGGCGCTGGCGCCGGTGCTGCGCGTCGAACTCGAGGGCACCCTCGCGCCGGGAGTGACAGCCAAGGACATCGTCCTGCACCTGCTCGCGCATCCGCGCATCCGGGCGGGGGGTGGGGTCGGTGTGGTGTTCGAATTCGCGGGCCCGGTGGTGCGTGGGCTGTCGACCGACGAGCGGGCCACGCTCACCAACATGACGGCCGAACTGGGCGGACTGACCGGCATCGTCGAGCCCGATGGAGAGACGGTGCGCTTCCTGGCCGAGCGCCGCGGTATCGCCTTCGAACCCGAGCCGTGGATGCGCAGCGACCCCGGCGCCACCTACGCCGACATGATGCGCGTGGACTGCTCGCGGCTGGGGCCGATGGTGGCCGCTCCCGGTGATCCTGGCAATGGACTGGCGATCGACGCACTCGACCGGCCGGTGCGCGTGGACATCGCCTATGGCGGCTCGTGCACCGCCGGCAAGCGCGAGGACTTCGATCACTACCACGCGGTGCTGGCCTGGGGCCTGTCGCAGGGCCTCACGGTCCCGCCGCTGGTGCGGCTCTACCTGCAATATGGCACGACCGCCGTGCGCGACTACTGCATCGCCCGGGGCTACGACCAGGTGTTCCGGCGGGCCGGCGCACGCATCCTGCAGCCCTCGTGCGGGGCCTGCGCGAACTGCGGACCGGGCTCCTCGACCCATGAGGGCGAGGTCACCGTCAGTGCCATCAACCGCAACTTTCCCGGCCGCAGTGGTCCGGGGCAGGTCTGGCTCGCCAGCCCGCCGACGGTGATGGCCAGCGCGCTGGCTGGGGAACTGTGCTCGTTCGAGGCCCTGCGGCGGCGTCATGCCGGCGAAGGGCCCGCCTGCATCACTCGCTCGTGATCTTGCGCTCCCGGACGATCGCGCCCCACTTGGTGGACTCCTTCTGCATGAACTCGGTCAGTTCGGCGCGGGTGGTCGGGTGCGGCGTGAGGCCATGCTTGAGCAGCTGGTCGCGGACCGACGGGTCGTTCAGCACCTTGACGATCTCCTGGTTCCAGCGGTCCAGCAGCGCGGCGGGCGTCTTGCCGGGCGCGTTGAAGGAGTACCAGTTCAGCGCCTCGAAGCCGGGGAAGCCCGCCTCGGCCACGGTGGGCAGGTTGGGCATGTAGGTGGGCCGGGTCAGCCCCGTGGTGGCCAGCGCGGTGAGCTTGCCGGACTCGAGGTGGGGCAGGGCCGTCGGCGGCGCGGCGAAGTAGCCCGTGAAGCGGTTGGCCAGCAGGTCCTGCATGGCTGGCGCGCCGCCGCGGTAGGGCACGTGGACCATCTCGGCCTTGGCCAGCTTGGCAAACAGCTCGCCCGTCAGGTGCGAAGCGGAGCCGGGGCCAGTGGAGGCGAAGGTCACCGCGCCCGGCGCCTTGCGCGCGGCGGCCACGAAGTCGGCCAGGGTGCGGATGCCGCTGGCCGGGTTGACCACGAGGACGTTGGGGAAGTGCACCGCGCCGGACACGGGCGCCAGGTCCTTGAACGGATCGTAGGGCAGCTTGCCCATGTGCGGCGCGATGGTCAGCGGGCCGATCGACCCGAGCAGCAGCATCGATCCGTCGGCTGGCCCGTTGGCGACCTGCTGGTGCGCGATGTTGCCGCCCGCGCCAGCCTTGTTCTCGACGACCACGCTCTGCCCGATGTTGTCCCCAAGCTTCTTGGCGATCAGGCGCGCGGCGGCGTCGGCTGCACCACCGGGGGCGAACCCCACGACCAGGGTGACGGTCTTGCGCGGGGGGAAGTCCTGGGCGTGGGCTGCGAGCCCGGTGGCCAGGGCCAGCGCACCGAAGGCAGTTGCGCGCAGGAGTTGTCGTTTGTTCATGGGCTGCTTCTCGGGATGCAATGACGCAATTGTCTCCTCTCAGCCGTGGGCAACGCCGTCAGTACGCGTGAAGACCGCTTCACGACCCTTGAAGGCCTGGCCGGGTCGCCGGGGGGCCGTTTCCACCATCGGGCGCGCCGCGAGGGGCGCAGTTCAGGTGCAGAGAGTGTTTCGAGGAAGGTGACCAGATCGTCGATATCGCCCGGGCCCAGAGTCAGCCCCCCCAGCAGACTCAGAACCGGTCGCGGTGGAATCGGCTCGCCGGGCTCGGCGTGGGGATGGGCTGCGGCTATGTGCAGCTTGACTTCGTCGAGCCCTGCGTAGTGTTCGACCACCGCACGCAAGCTTGGAAGGCTGCCGTCGTGCATGTACGGGGCGGTTCGGGCTGCACCGCGCAGCCCGGGAACCCGGAAACTGCCGTAGGTCTCCAGGCCAAGGGCCGCGTGACGGGTGCGCACCGACTCGCTGCCCTGCGGATCGTCGTTGTGGGCGGACATCAGGTTGAAGCGACTTGCGCGCAGCGCCTTGACCCCTTCGTAGCGGCCCCAGTCGGTGCGCCCGTCCCGCTTGCGCACGGCAATGCCGGCCTGGTCGAACTCACCATGGGTGAACAGGGGACCGCTATGACAGCTTGCGCATCGCGCGGAGCCGACGAACAGTCGCAGGCCTCGCTGCGCCGCGATGGGATATCGGGCTGCGGCAGTCCAGTTCGCCCTTTCGACTGCATCCCGGAAGGCGTCGAACTGCGTGCGCGGACTCACCTGCGTCTCCTGCCAGGCGGCGAGTGCCTTGCCGAGGTCGGACAGCAGCTGATCGTCGTCCTTCGGCGGGTCGCGCCCGATCGCGTGCCGGAACGCCTGCGCAAATGGCGCGTCGGTGCGCACGCGGGCCGCGACCACGCGTTCAGCCGGACCCATCTCGCTGGCATCCGAAAGCGGCCGCAGGCTCGCCGACCACAGGCTGTCGGAGGCGCCCGACCAGCCCTGCCAGCGATGAAAGCGCGAGTCGACCACGCTGGGCGTGTTACGTGCGAGGGGCTCGCCGGAAGGGCCTGCCGCCCGCGGAAGGCCATCGGTGAAGCCGCGCCCCGGGTCGTGGCAGCTGGCGCAGCTGCGGTCCTGCCGGCCCGACAGGCGCGGATCGGAAAACAGCTGGCGCCCGAATGCAATGGCGCGTGCATCGCCCGACAGGCGATTGCTGCGATCCGGCTGCAGGGGAGGTGGCCAGGGGCCATGGGACAGGATGGCGGCGCGCTCGGCGGGGCTGAAATCGAGCACGCCGGGTGCGCCGGCAGCCCAGCACGCCGCCTGTGCCCCGAGTGCCAGGACGAAGGCGGCGAGCCGGCGTAGCGCCTGCGGCTTCAACGGATCACCCGGTCTTCCTCGAGCCGCTCGGTGCCGCCCGGACCGCCGAGCTCGAAGCTGAACGTCCAGCGTCCCGCCATGTGCAGCATGAAGCCTTCGACGCGCCAGCGCCCGGGCATCATGAGTCGGGCCTGGGGACTGTAGCCCATGCCGTGGCCATGTTCGGGCATGCGCGCATCGAGGTTCAGGCGCTCCGGTTGCGAGCGCCCGGGGGCGGGGCAGACGACCACCTCGAGCGCGAAGTGTCGGCCCCGTGCGATCGGCGCCGGATCGGGTGCGTACGCCAGGAGGTGGTGCTCGCCGCGCAGGATGCGGGCACCGGCCAGTCCGTTACCGCAAGTGGCCGCATGCGCGCCGATGGCCAGCAGCGCGCAGGCCACGAGGGCTGCAGCGCGAAGCGCCCGCCCGCACACGGGCTCAGGGCGCAGGGACCACCAGGACATCGTGGCGGTCGGAGTTGGTCACCAGCCCGGGGATGTTCGTGCCCGACTGCACCGAGCCGCTGACCACGTGGAACCGGTTCCCGATGAAGTCACCCGCGAGGCCGTGCCGCGGCAGCGGCATGGGCGGCAGCCGTGTCCATGCGTTCGCCTTCGGATCGAAGGACTCGACCGTCGTGTAGGTGCCCCAGATGTCGCGGTGCCGGATCTCGCCGCCCGCCACGTAAATGCGCCCGTTGTGGGTGCCCCAAGTCGCTGCGCTGCGCGGTGTCGGCATGGGTGCGCGCAGTTGCCATTGGTCGGTCGCGGGGTTGTATTCCTCCACGATGTCCACATTGAGTGCATTCGGGATGAAGACCGAGCCCGCGCGCCCGCCGATCACGTAGATGCGCCCGTCCACCACGCCGATCGCCGCGTGGTTGCGCGGAGTCGGCAGGTCCGTGCGCCGGCTCCAGGTGCCTGCCGCGGGGTCGAACACATCGTGCGTGCCGACCGAGACGTTGCGGCTCGGGTGGAAGTTGCCGCTGATGCCGGCCGGCAGCGTGGCCCCGCCGATCACGTGGATGCGGCCGTTGACTACGGCGGCATTGGCCGAGCCGCGGGCCTGGGGCAGCGCAGGCAGGGCGCGCCAGCTGTCGCCGCGCGGGTCGTACTCCCAGGCACTGTTCATCGGGATCCATGTCGCCTGTCCGGACTCGGGAAGCTGATAGCCGCCGAACATGTAGATCTTGCCGTTGTGCTCGGCCAGCGCCACATGGTGCTGGTAGGCGGGCATGTCCTTCTTGCGCGTCCAGGTGTTCGCCGCAGGGTCGTACTCCATCACCATGCCCATGGCTTTCCAGCCCGGCGCCAGGCCGCCGAAGACATAGAGCTTGCCGCCCGAGGCGATTCCATAGACTTCCTCGGCGCCCTGCGGGATCGGCGCGGCCGTGGCCCAGGTGGGGGCCTGTGCGAGCGCGGCGCCAAACGGCGCCGCCAGCAGCGCGAGTGCGAGCCGGGCGCACCAGTTTCTGTAGCGGTTCCACATGCTGTCTTCTCCAGGTCTGCGCGGCGCGACATGCCGCGAACCTGGACTCTAGGAGTTCGCTGGAGCGCAGGGAACTACGGAATTCCTGCAGTCGCTATAAGTGCGCGGTATAGATGGGGTGCACAGGAGTCGCCTCAGGCAAGCGCCACGGCCTCTTCTTCAACCGGATGATGCAGCATCTCGGCCATCAGGCGCACGCCTGCCCAGCGACCCGCCTCCACCATCTCCCGCACCACGCTGCGCAGCTCCAGGCGTACTGCCGCCGCGCAGGGAGACAGCTTTTCCGGCGGCAGCGCGTACAGGTAATTGGCGCGCGTGATGGGCACGTCCGCGATGGGAAGCGCGCGCCAATCCTGGGGATTGTCGAAGGCGTGAATGGCGGCCATCGGCTTGATCGTGGCTCCCATGCCATCGGCCAGGCAGCGCATCAGCAGCGGCAGGGAATCGATCTCGGCCACCGCGTCGATGACGAGGTTGACGCGGTCGAACTCCAGCGCGATGCGCCGCCTCAGGCCGTGTCCGGGGCTGGGCAGCACCAGCGGCAGGGCGGCGGCCTCGGCGAGCGTGAGGGACTGGCGATCCGCAGCGACGAGCGCACTGGTGCGCGGCAGGATGACGAACAGCTCCTCTTCGAGTAGCGGCTCGACGGTCAGTTCGGCGGCCGCCCGCGGTGCGAACAGGATCGCGAGGTCGAGTTGCCCCACGCGGGTCATGTGCTCCAGGTGGCCGCTCAGCCCTTCCACCACATTCACCTTCACGCCCGGCAGCCGATCACGAAGGTGCCGCAGCAGGGGCAGGCCCAGCTGCCCATTGGTCGTGGGCGCGAGTCCGAGGGTCACGCGGCCGCTCAGGGCGGCCGTGTCCTGGCGTGCCACGGACACCGCCTGGTCGAGCTGGCGCAGCATGAACTTGGCGTGGTGGTAGAGCGCCATGCCGTTGTCCGTGGGGGCCACGCCGCGCGACGAGCGCACCAGCAGGGACTTGCCCACCTCCTCCTCGAGGCGGGCGATGTGCTGGCTCAGGGCCGGCTGCGCGATGTAGAGCTGCCGCGATGCCTTGGCAAGGCTGCCGCTCTCGACGATCTGAACGAAATAGCGCAGTTGCCGCATGTCCATGGCAGTCCACCCTTCTTGCGGGCGCCCGGCGCCCAGACCCATAAGCGTAAGTTATTGCGGCTGTCGTTAAACAGTATTTTCCCTTGTGCCTCCCGATTTCCATAATCGCCCGAACTTGCCGGAGATTCCATCCGGCAGATCCAGGAGACAAGGCATGAACCCGTCCAGTCGAAGTGCGCACCCTTCACGTCGCGATGTATTGAGGACCGCCGGCGCGGCCGGCGCCGCGGTGGTCGGCCTGCCCGCATGGGCCCAGGGACAGGACCGCATCCGGATCGGCCACCTCACCCCCCTGACGGGCTTCCTGGGTGCGCTTGGCGAGTACGCGGTGATGGGAATGAAAATGGCGACGGAGGAGGTCAATGCCGCAGGCGGCCTGCTCGGCCGCCCCGTGGACGTCATGAGCGAGGACTCGGTCAACCCGCAGATCGCCTCCACGAAGGCCCAGCGCATGATCGAGCGCGACGGCGTGGCAGTGCTCATGGGCGAGATCAACTCCGCGTCGGCCCTGACCATCTCGCAGGTGGCCGCGCGCCATCGCAAGCTGTTCATGAACATCGGCGCACGCTCGGACGCCTTGCGCGGCAAGGACTGCAACCGCTACACCTTCCACGTCGACATCCCGGTGACGGTGATGGTGAACGCGGTCGGCCTGGCGCTGGTGCGCGACAACATGGTCCGGGGCAAGCGGATCTATGCACTCACCGCGGACTACCTGTTCGGCCACGACCTCTCCCGCGCGGCGAAGAAGTTCTATGCGGCCAATGGCGGCAACGTGGTGGCCGACGAACTCGTGGCCACGGACGTGACTGATTTCAGCCCCTACCTGATCAAGATCCGGCAGCAGCGGCCGGACGTGGTGTCGACGAACCTGGCGGGCAACCAGGTGACGAACTTCGTCAAGCAATACGCCGAGTTCGGACTGCCTTTCCCGGTGGTCGGCTTCAACCTGAACACGGCGGATGCCTGGGCCACCGGCGACGGCAACCTCGGAGGGATCTGGCCCACCGTGTGGCACCACGAGCTCGACACGCCGGGATCGAAGGCCTTCACGGCCGCATTCACGAAACGCTACGGCAAGCCCCCCGAGAACCACGCCTGGATCGAGTACGTCTCGCTCAAGATCCTCGCGCAGGCGGTCAACGCGACGCGCTCGCTCGACACCGACAAGCTCGTGGGCTACTTCGAGTCGGAGGCCCAGTTCGACGTGCTCAAGGCACGCCGCGCCTACTTCCGCTCCTGGGACCACCAGCTGATGCAGGAGGCCTATCCCTTCACCGTCAAGCCCAGGGGGCAGGCGAAGGACAAGTGGGACTTCCTGAAGTTCGGCGAGGCCGTGCCCGCACCGAACCAGCCGCTGGACCTTCTGGCCTCGACCAAGGCGGAGAACACCTGCACGTTCGCGGCGTGAAACGAGCCTATACCCCAGGCACCTGATGCAGTTCGTTTTTCTCCTGGAGCAGGTGGTCAACGGCCTGGTCCTCGGCGGGTATTACCTGCTGCTCGCGCTCGGCCTGTCGCTGATCTTCAGCGTCGGAGGCATCGTCAACCTGGCGCATGGCGCGTTCTACGCCATCGGCGCCTATGTCTCCCTGGAGGTGGGGCAGCGCCTGGGATTCGGCGTGGGCGTGGTTTCCGCGCCGGTCGTGGTTGGCTTGCTGGGGCTGCTGTTCGAGCGGTTCCTGCTGCGCCGCTTCTACACCGCCGACCCGATCCTGAGCCTGCTGGTCACTTTCGGGCTGGCGATGCTGGCCGAGCAGGGCCTGCGCATGATCTGGGGGGCGGCGCCCTTGCCTTCGTCGATGCCGCAGGACTGGAAGGGCAGCGTCCTTGTCGGGGACTTCATGTTCTCGCGCTACCGCCTGTTCCTGCTCGCTGTGGTGATCGGCATACTGACCGCGTTGTGGCTGCTGTTGCACAAGACGGCGTTCGGCCGGGTGGTCCGTGCCGGCGTGCAGAAGCCCGACATGGTGGCCGTGCTCGGCATCCGCCTGCAGCCGTACATGACCTCGGTCGTGGTGCTCGGCGTCGCGAGCGCGGCGTTGGGCGGTGCGCTGTTCAGCCCGATCACCATCGTGCACCCGGCCATGGGCACCGAGATCATGACGGCGGCTTTCGTGGTGGTGGTCATCGGCGGTCTCGGAAGCTTCTGGGGCGTGGTGCTCGCTGCCATGCTCGTGGGCGTGGTGCGCGGAGTGACGATCCATTTCCTGCCCGCCGCCGGCGAGGCATCGATGTATGTCCTCATGTTCCTGGTCCTGATGCTGCGTCCGCGTGGACTGCTGGGAGAGCGCATTGAGCGATTCGAGTAGCCGCGCACCCGCCGTCGTACTGCCGCCACCGGCCGTGGGCGCTGCGAGCCACCCCTACCTGCCGCTGTGGATCGGCGGCGCCGGCCTGTTGCTGCTGCCCTGGGTCATGCACGGCATCGGGCTGACGCTCGACACGGCCATCGTGATCGTCGTCCTGTGCATGGCCACGATGGGATTGAACCTGCTGGTGGGAACCACGGGGCTGGTGTCATTCGGGCACAGCGCCTGGTTCGGCATCGGCGGCTATGCCGCGGCGCTCGCCCAGAAGCACTGGTTTGCGGGACAGATCCTGCTGCCCATCACCTTCAGCGTGGTCTTCATGGCGGCCCTGTCGCTGATCGTGGGCGCGCTGATCCTGCGCCGCAAGGGTGTGTATTTCTCGCTCCTGACGCTCGCGCTGTGCGCGCTGACCTTCGCGATCGCCTTCCGGTGGACCGAGCTGACCGGCGGCGAGGGCGGCCTGGGCGGGCTGTCCCGCGGCAGCCTCGGGCCGGTGGACCTGGACGACGATCGCGCCTATTACGCCTTCACGGCCGTCATCGGCTTCGCGGTCCTGTACCTGCTGTGGCGGCTGGTGCGTTCGCCTTTCGGACGCGTGCTGCTGGCGATCCGCGAGAACGAACAGCGCGCGACCTTCCAGGGATACGACACCCGGCGGTACAAGCTGATTGCCTTCGTGGTGTCGGCCACCATCACCGGCCTGGCGGGTTCGCTGATCGTCTTTGCTCACCGGATCGCCGCGGCTGAATCGACCACGGTGGCGTTTTCCGGCGAACTGCTGGCCATGGTGGTCATCGGCGGCATGCGAAGCTTCCTCGGCCCCGCCCTGGGCGTGCTGTTCTAC
>DAIMZU010000040.1:0-11414 GCA_036733845.1 Ramlibacter sp. | reverse complement strand
CTGTCCGACACCGGACGCCTGGCCGTCATTCGCGAAGGCGCAAGGCTGGACCACCAGCTGGCCGCCATCGCCAAGCGGCTGGATGGCCGCCAGGCCGCCTACTTCCCCCGCCCGGGCGGGCATGACGTCCCGGTGGTCTCGGGTTTCATGTCGCGCCGCGCCTGGATCGCCGAAGCCCTCGGCGTGCCCGAGTCGCAACTGCTGCAGCGCTTTCGCAACGCCGCCGAGAACCCGCTGCCCTGGCGCGAAGTGCCGGCCGGCGACGCGCCCTGCCAGCAGGTGGTGCTCAAGGACGTCGATCCGCGCCAGGTGCTGCCCATCCCCACTCACAGCGAGCACGACAACGGCCCCTATATCACCGCGGGCCTGGTGATCGCCCGCAACCCGAAGACCGGGGTGCAGAACGTGTCCATTAACCGGATCCAGGTCCATTCCAAGGAGCGCATGGCCCTGCTGATGCTGCCGCGCCACCTCTGGGCTTTCTACAAGGAAGCCGAGGCGCGCAACCAGCCACTGGAAGTGGCGGTGGCGATCGGCGTCGACCCGCTCACGTTGCTGGCCTCGCAGGCCATCGCCCCACTGGATTGCGACGAGCTGGAGATCGCCGGCGCCCTGCACGGCGTGCCGTTGCGCGTTGCCCGGTGCCTGACCAACGAGGTGCGCGTGCCGGCCGACGCCGAAGTGGTGATCGAAGGCCGCATCCTGCCGGGCGTCAAGGAACTGGAAGGTCCCTTTGGCGAGTTTCCCAAGTACTACAGCGCACGCGAGCACCGCGAGGTGATCCAGGTGGACGCCATCACCCATCGGCGCGCGCCGATCTTCCACACCATCGTGCCCGCTGAGATGGAGCACCTCCTGCTGGGCTCGATCCCGCGCGAGGCAACGCTGCTGGCACACCTGCAGCGCAGCTTCCCCAACGTGCTGGATGTTCATCTGTCGATCGGCGGCGTCGGCCGCTACCACCTGTTCGTGAAGATCAGGAAGACCCACGAGGGCCAGCCCAAGAACGTGATCTGCGCCGCCTTCGGCGCCCACTACGACATCAAGCAGGTGATCGTCGCGGACGACGACGTCGACGTGCACGACCCGCTGCAGGTGGAATGGGCCGTGGCCACGCGCTTCCAGGCGGACCGCGACCTGGTCGTGATCGCCGGGGCCCAGGGCTCGGTGCTCGATCCCTCCACCACGGTAGGCCAGGAATTCGGCGAGAACACCGCGCCGCCATCCCACCTGCAAGGCATGAGCGCGAAGATGGGACTGGACGCGACCAAGCCGGTGGCCTACCACGCGCACGTCTTCACCAAGGTGCGCGTGCCGGGCGAGGACACCGTCGACCTGGCCGCACAGATCGACACCTCGGCCCGCGTCGATTTCGCGACTGCCACGGTGCAACGATGACGCCCAGGCGCCTGATCGTGGCGATCACGGGCGCCAGCGGCGCCATCTATGGCATCCGCCTGCTGCAGGTGCTGCGCACCCTCCCTGGATGGGAGACGCACCTGGTGATGTCCTCCTCCGGCGCACTCACCGCCGCCCAGGAGGTCGACCTCAAGCGCAGCGAGATCGAGGCCCTGGCCGACGAAGTGCACAGCGTGAAGGACATCGGCGCCGCCGTCTCCAGTGGTTCCTTCCGCACCGCCGGCATGGTGGTGGCGCCCTGCTCGATGAAGACACTGGCCAGCATCGCGCATGGGCTGGCCGACAACCTGGTCAGCCGCGCCGCCGACGTGGTGCTGAAGGAGCGTCGCCGGCTGGTGCTCCTGGCGGGTGAGACCCCGCTGAACCTGGCGCACCTGCGCAACATGACCGCCGTGACCGAGATGGGCGCCATCGTGTTCCCTCCCGTCCCGGCGTTCTATGTCCGTCCCGCGTCGCTCGACGACGTGGTCAACCACACCGTCGGCCGGGTGCTGGACCTGTTCGACGTCGAGCACAGCGACCTCGTCAAGCGCTGGGAGGGCCTGCGCCGGACGGAGCCCGCCACGCTCGTGCGCTGACGCGTGGACCCCTTTCCTGATTCACGTCCCCGTTTTTCCATTTCCAAGAGCCCGTCATGAACCGACTGCCCCACCCCGCCCATACCCTGCTCGAAAAACTGGACGGCTTCAGCGTCCATATCGATGAGGCGCGCGAGCGCGCCGACATCGTGCTGCAGCGACCGCCCTACAACATCATCTCGATGGCCCAGCGGGACCAATTGCGCCTGGTGTTCGAGTCCCTGGACGAGAACCCGGCGGTCCGGGTGATCGTGCTGCGCGCGCAAGGAGAGCACTTTTCCAGCGGTGGAGACATCAAGGGCTTCCTGGAAGCCTCGCCGGAGCACGTCTCCAGGCTCGCCTGGAACATTGCGGCGCCCGCGCGCTGCAGCAAGCCGGTGATTGCCGCCAACCGTGGCTACTGCTTCGGCGTCGGCTTCGAAATTTCGCTCGCCTGCGACTTCCGTCTCGTGACCGAAACCACCCGCTACGCCCTGCCCGAGCAGAAGCTGGGGCAGATCCCCGGTTCGGGCGGATCGGCCCGCCTGCAAAAGATGGTGGGCATCACCCGAACCAAGGACATCGTGATGCGCTCGCGCCGCATTCCAGGCCAGCAGGCCTACGATTGGGGCGTGGCCACCGAATGCGTGACCGATGCCGAGCTGGAGACTGCGACCGATCGCCTGGTGAACGAGCTGCGCGCTTTCTCGCCGATCGCCCAACGCACTGCCAAGAAACTGCTCAACGACACCGAAGACTCCACGCTGTCCGTGGCCATCGAGCTGGAAGGCCACTGCTACAGCCGGCTACGCAGTTCGGATGACTTCCGCGAAGGCGTCGAGGCCTTCCACGCCAAGCGCAATCCCAAGTTCATCGGCTCCTGAACGCCCTCCGGAGTCGACCATGTTGCCCCCCCTGACCCATCCAACACGTGTCGGCAAGCAGGACGCGTGGGACTTCATCGTGGCACGTTATGGCGAGCTGACGCCCGACGAGTCGAAGCATCTCCACGAACGGCAGGATGAGCAGGGGCTGGACATCGTGCTGCACTTTTTCCAGGCATACGCGGCCTTGTGGCTCGGACGATCGCTCACACCGGACGAGGTCGGCGCGGCCGAGTCGCTGGTCGCGGATTGGCGCGCCGATGTGGTCTGGCCCCTGCGGCGACTGCGTCGCGCGCTGAAGGACCGGCCCGGATCCATCCCAGGCCTGAAGGACGCTGCGCAGGTACTTCGTGCCCGCATGGCCCAGGCTGAACTGGATGCCGAGCAGGCCGAGTTGCACGCGTTGTGCGACTGGCTGGCCGGGAGAGCGTGAAACGGCAGTCCGCCAGCTCACAGGAGGATCGATGACCACAGCACTCAGGATCGCGCAGGGCGAGTTCGGTCGCCTGGCACTGCTCGACATGGATACCCCGCTGGTTTCGCATGCGCACTCGCAGTGCCACGTGATCTTCAAGGCCAGCGGGGCGGATTCCGCCTTCTATGTCAGCGAGGAGCGGCTGCCGGTCACGGACCGCACCGCCATCCTGGTGAATGCCTGGGAGCCGCATTACTTCTACAGCGAACCGGACTTTCCTCGCACCGTCTACCTGGCGCTGTACATCGAGCCGCGGTGGCTTGCGACGTTGTACGACCCACTGCGCCTGTCGGCCCATCCCAGTTTCTTCCCGCAACCCTGCGTCCAGCTCACGCCGTGGATCCGCAAACTGGCCGATGACCTGATCGGTGAGCTGATGTCGCCGATCCCGATGAAGCAGGAGCGCCTGGAGAGCGCGCTCTTCGACCTGATGCTGGCGGTCAGCGAACAGTTCTCCGCCTGGGAGAGCATCCAGGACTTGATCCGGCCTGAAGGGCTGCGACTGCCCGATTCGCGCATCCGGCGCGCGCTCAGCTACATCGACGAGCACCTGGGGCAGCCCCTGGATACGGACCGGCTGGCCGGCTCCGCGCATCTGTCACGCGCCCAGTTTTTCGTGCGCTTTCGCCGCTGCACCGGAATGACCCCGAACGTCTACATCAACACCTTGCGCGCCGAGACCGCGTGCCGGCGCCTGGCGCAGGCCGACGATCGAACCACGCTGGGGGGCCTCGCAGAAGACCTCGGCTTTT
Source organism: Ramlibacter sp. (assembly GCA_036733845.1). Taxonomy (GTDB): domain Bacteria; phylum Pseudomonadota; class Gammaproteobacteria; order Burkholderiales; family Burkholderiaceae_C; genus Ramlibacter. Next base: position 7,327 of record DAIMZU010000040.1, on the reverse strand, counting down.
CAGACCCAGGCCATTTCACTCGCTTCATCCGCGGCCATGTCGGAGTCACGCCGAGCGAGTACCGGCGCGTGGTGCAGGTGTATTGACTATCCCAGCTGGTCCAGCGTCGCCGCCGAGGGTGCGCAGACCAGCATCGCCTCGAAGGTATCGAGGATGTTGTCCAGCGTGAACTTGCGGGTCCATAACCGGCTCGACGCGTGCATCTCGTCAGCCGGCGCTTCCTTGATCGAAAACACCGTCGTCGTGTAGATCGCCACCAGCGACATGCGCTGCTCCAGCAGCGGGGCGGGGATGTCCGCCAGGAGATGGCGGAAATGCTCGAGGCAGCGTCGGTAGCCGGTATTCCATTCGGTCCCGATGTAGGCACGGAACAGCGAGCGATGCGTGAGCTGGACGTTGGACAGGAAGCGCAGGTAGGTGCCGCCTTCGGCTTCCGTCACTGTCAGTTGGTAGACCGGCCGGATGAAGGCGTCCAGCACCTCACGCACGTGGCGCGGACCGCCCTCCGCCGCCATCCGGTCGAGCAGGGCGAGACGGAAGGCATCGACTTTCTGCGCGCCGTCCACCAGCAGTTCGCCGATCAGTGCGTCCTTCGAGCCGAAGTGGTACTGCAGGGAAGCCTTGTTGCGCTGTCCGGTCGCCGAAACGATGTCGGCCACCGTGACGCCGTCGATGCCATGCAGCGCGAACAGGCGCTGGGCGACGGCCTTCATCCGCGCCCGCGTTTCCCTCCCGTCGGATCGCATCGGTTTCGAGGTTGACATGGCTAGTTAAGGTCGTAGAATTATCTAAGGCAGTCTACTTAACTGAATGCCGTCAAGCCAGTCCGGCGCGCCCGCGCCGGACTGATGTGCGGAATGAAAGGAGCCATCATGAATCGGGAAGAAGAAATCGTTGCGAGGTCCCTGTCCTTCAGGAAACAGTATGTGGAAGACACCCCCGGCTGGTACCGGGGCGAGATGCACCTGGGCTTCACATTGGCCTTCACCATCGGCGTCGCCTGGTACTGCGCAGCGCAATTGCAGGACACGACCTGGCAGGAATGGCTGTTCGTCGTGGCTCCGATGCTCCTGTTCGGGAACTGGGCGGAATGGGCAGGGCACCGGTACCTTCTGCACAGCCCCAAGAGCTGGATCAAGCCGGCCTACAAGCGCCACGTCGCGACCCACCACCAGTTCTTCTCGCACAAGACGCTGGATTACGACGGCCACAAGGAGTGGCGCGCGCTGCTGTTTCCCCCATTTGCACCGGTGCTGTTCGTGGTGGCGGCCCTGCCGGCCGCGCTGCTGGTCGGCAATTTGTGGTCGGCCAACGCGGGGTACATCGCGATGCTGACTATGGCGGGCTACTTCCTGATGTACGAAGGCCTGCACACCCTATCGCACCTCGAGCACCCAATGCTGGATCGCCTGCCGTTGATCAATACGGTACGCCGCATGCATGTACTTCATCATAACCCCGACTTCATGCACACCCGGAACTTCAACCTGACCTTTCCCATCTGCGATGCGCTGTTCGGCACCAGCGACCTGGACAAGGGGCTGGTCGGCACGTTGTTCAACGGCATGTCGGACGATGCGCGGAAGGAGGAAGACCAGGCGAGGCTGCGGTCGCAGCAGGTCAGGCGCGCCGGCCAGGCGCAGGCCACCAACGATGATGCCGAAGACGCGGCCCGCCACGCGGGGCGCGGCATGCCGGACGCCAGGCGCGGTTAGGTCAGCAGGGCCGCCCCCGCCGCGGCCGCGGCCGCGTACCGATGCTGCAAGTGCACATCGATCCAGACTCCATGGCAAAAGTCCGGAGCTTGCGGTAATGCCCGGCGGGGCGCTGGCTCGTAGAGTGCAAACCGCACGCGCTCGAGTGGCGGGCCTCACACGGCGCCAGCGACAACCACCCCTCGAACCTGAGCGCACGCGCAATCACCACCAGAAGGAGACGAACCATGCAATGGAAGAAACTGTTCACCCACCTCGCCGTCACTGCCGGCCTCACGCTGGGCGCGACAGCCAGCGCCAAGGAAATGCGCCTGGGCCTGATCGTCCCCGCCAGTCACGAGTGGTCGAAAGCCGCGGTCGCGATGGGCGAAGAGCTCAAGCAGAAGTCGAACGGCAAGTACTCGGTCACGATCTTCCCGTCTGGCCAACTCGGGAACGAGGCGCAGATGCTGCAGCAGCTGCAGACCGGCGCCCTCGACATGGCCTTCATGACTGCAGCGGAGATCACCAACCGCGTGCCCGACTACAGCGCGCTGTTTGCGCCGTACCTCGTCAAGGACGTGAAGCAGGCCGGCGTGCTGCTGAACGGCCCCACCGCCCAGAAGATGCTCGCGCGCCTGCCGCGTGAAGTCGGCGCGGTGGGGGTCGGCTATGGCGTCGCCTCGATGCGCCTGATGCTGAATGCCTTCCCGACCAACACCGCGGCCGACCTGAAAGGCCGCAAGATGCGCATCACCCCGTTCCCGCCGGTGCGCGACTTCTACCAGCTGCTCGGGTCCGCCTCGACGCCGATGCCCTTGACCGACGTCTACGATTCGCTGGCCAACGGCCAGGTCGACGGCGTGGATGCCGACATGGAACTGGTGTACCGCATGAAGTTCTACGAGCGCGGCACCACGCTGCTGCAGTCGAACCACATGATGTTTCCGGTCGTGGGCCTGGTCTCCGGCCGCCTGTGGCAGACCCTGCCCCAGGCCGACCGCGACCTGATCTCCGACTCCGCGCGCAAGCACCTGAACGGCCTGTTCGACAAGTACCTCCAGGTGGAGCAGGAAATGGAGAAGAACGTGCAGGGCACCAAGGTCAAGGTGGTGAAGGTCGGTCCCGAGTTCTTCGGCGACACGCTCAAGCAATGGGAAGAGATCTGGCTCAAGCGCACCCCGGTGCTGGCGGACCTGCGCCGCGAAGCCGCAGCCATCAAGTAATCACCCCGCCTCCCCAGGGGCGCGCCGCGGCCCTGACTTTCCACTGGAGACCTGCTGTGGTGATAGCCATTACACGCCTGAGCGACCGCGTCGCCCAGGCAGAGCGCGGGATGGTGCGCCTGATCGTCCTCGCACTTCCGCTGATGGTCCTGGCCAACGTGGTCGGCCGTGCCATGCGAAGCCCGATCTACTGGATGGACGAACTGTCCATCCAGGCCATGGTGATCCTGGCGATGATCGGCATGTCGCTGACCCTCAAGACGCGGGATGCGGTCGCGGTCACGATGGTGGTGGATGCGGTGCCGCCCCGGCTGATGAAGGCCATGAAGGTCCTGATCGATGTGCTGGTGCTGGGGTTCGGCATCACGCTGCTGGTGCTGTGCTACCGCTGGTTCGACCCCCTGACGCTGATGCGCCTCGGCTTCGACACGCGCGAATTCTCGGGCGAAACCTTCAATTTCATGTACCAGGACACCACGGCCACGCTCGGGGTCGCCAAATTCTGGTTCTGGCTGATCGTCCCGCTGGCGGCTTTCACGACCAGCTTGCACGCGCTGTCCAACCTGCTCCAAACCCTGGCGACGCCAGCGGCGGCGAGCGTCCCGGCCGGCCTGCCTGCCGGCCTGGGCGACGAAAGTGGAGTCAACCGATGATCGCAGCCGTATTCACCTCGCTGCTGTTTCTGGGCCTGCCCATTGCGCTGGTACTGGCGATGACCGCGCTGTTCTACATCTATGCCAGCGGCAACACGGTGCTCTACCTGTCGTTTCCGCAGCAATTCTTTGCCAGTCTCGAAAACTACGGCTTGCTCGCGATACCGCTGTTCCTGGTGGTGGGCGAACTGATGAACGAAGGCGGCATCACGCGTCGGCTGGTGGCCCTGGCCTCGGTGTTCGTGGGCCACGTGCGCGGCGGACTCGCCTACATCAACATCCTGGCCAACATGTTCCTGGCCTCCATCATGGGCTCGGCCAACGCGCAGGTCGCGGTGATGGCGCAGGTGATGGTGCCGGAGATGGAAAAGCAGGGTTATCCGCGCGGTTTCGCGACGGCCACCACCTGCGCCGGCGCGCTGCTCGCACCGGTGATTCCACCGTCGATGCTGTTCGTGATCTTTGGCGTGCTGGCGCAGATCTCGATCGGCGACCTGTTCATCGCCGGCATCATCCCCGGCCTGCTGATGACCGTTGCCTTCATCGGCGTGGTCGCGCTACTGGGCTACCGCTACAAGTACCCGCCGGGCGAGCGCCTGTCACGCCAGCAGAAGCTGCGCAACATCGGGGCTGCGATTCCATCGCTGCTGGTGCCTGTCGTCATGATCGGCGGCATCCTCGGCGGCATCACGACGCCGACCGAAGCTGCGGCGGTCGGCGCCCTGGTGGCCGTGCTGGTCGGCATCTTCGCGCACAAGGAGATCCGTTTCGATCGCACCGGCGACATGCTCCTGCGGGTTGCGCTCAACAGCGGGGTGGTGCTGATCCTGGTGGCCGCAGCCGGCGTCTTCGGTTGGGTCATCGTGTTCGAAAAGATCCCGCAGCAACTGGCGGTGCTGCTGCAGCAGATCACCACCGACCCCTTGACCTTCATGCTGCTGGTGACCGCACTGCTGCTGGTGGTGGGCACTGTGATCGATGGCATTGCCGCCCTCATCCTGCTGGTGCCCATCCTGCTGCCGGTGGCAACCCAGGTGTACGGCATCAATCCCTACCACTTCGGCGTGGTCATGTGCATCAACCTGACCCTGGGCCTGCTGACACCACCGGTCGGAACTGCGCTCTACGTCGCCGCCCGCGTGACCGGCGCGACGCCGGCCGAGATCCTGCGCCCGCTGGCGCCCTTCCTGGTTGCCACGCTGCTGATCCTGATTCTGCTGAGCTGGCAGCCGCAGCTGGTGACCGCATTCCTCGACTAGCCGATCGGGCGCCGCGCCTGCGGCGCCCTCCCATCCTCCATCCAACAGAAGAAGTTCATGCACAAACTCAAAGACCGTGTCGCCATCATCACCGGTGGCGCGCAAGGAATCGGTGCCGCCTACGCACGTGCGATGGCCACCGAAGGGGCGCGCGTCGTCATCGCCGACATCCTGGACGGCACGGCGGTGGCCGCGGACATCGAGGCCGGCGGAGGCAGCGCAATGGCGGTCCACGTGAATGTCGCCGACGAGGCCTCGGCGCTGGCGATGGCCGAGGCAGTCAACGAGCATTACGGCCGAATCGACATCCTGGTCAACAACGCGGCGGTGTATGCCTCGTTGCAGTTGAAGCCGTTTTCCGAGATCGACGTGGCCGAGTGGGACAAGGTGATGGCGGTCAACGTGCGCGGTCCCTTCGTCTGCGCCAAGGCGGTGGTGCCGTTCATGCGCAGCCAAGGCTACGGACGCATCATCAATATTTCGTCCGGGACGCCGTTCAAGGGCACGCCGAACCTGCTGCACTACGTGACGTCCAAGGGGGCCATCCTGGCGCTGACCCGTGCGATGGCGCGCGAAGTCGGCGGCGATGGCATCTGCGTCAACACGCTGGCGCCCGGCCTGGTGCTCAGCGAAGGGGTGATCCAGAACACCGACCTGCGCGAAAAGCTGACCGGCCCCGTGATTGCCAGCCGCGCCATCAAGCGCGACCAGGCACCGGAAGACCTGATCGAGCCCCTGCTGTTCCTCGCCTCCGACGCCTGCGCTTTCATGACGGGCGAAACGATGGTGGTGGACGGCGGCTCGGTCATGCATTGATGGCTGCCGGCGCTGGCATGCATCGCAGTTGCCGCAGTGCGGCCTCATCAGAGAGAAAACAGACATGACCCCCATCGCGCAACCCTGGATCGGCGGCCAATGGACGCCGGTCGCCAGCCGGGCCGCTGCCGACAGCGTCGACCCGTCTACCGGCCTGGTGCTCGGCCAGTTTGCCGATGCCGACATTGGCACCGCCGACGCGGCCATCAGCGCCGCTCGGCGCGCCTTCGAGCACAGCGACTGGGCGCATGCACCGCGCCTGCGTGCCGCTGTCATGCTGGAATTCGCCAACCGCGTGGAACGCCGCACCGATGAACTGGCGCTGCTGCTGGCCCAGGAAACCGGCAAGCTGTTGAAGCCGGCGCAAGCCGAGCTGGCCGGTACCGTTTCCGAGATCCGCTTCTATGCAGGGCTGGCACGCACCATCTTCGGCCGAACGACAGAGGTCGAGCCCGGCGCGCTGTCCGTGCTGAGCCGCGAAGCGGCCGGCGTGGCGGGCATCATCGTGCCCTGGAATGCCGCCGCGATCCTGCTGGTGCGTTCGCTGGCGCCAGCGATGGCTGCCGGATGCACGAGCGTGATCAAGATGGCGCCGCAGTCGGCGCTGTTCCAGACCGAATTGCTGCGCTGCCTGATCGAAATTCCCGGCCTTCCGGCGGGCGCGATCAATTTCTACAGTTGCACCCGCAGCGAGCCGAGCGAGGCGCTGGTGGCCTCCAGGGATGTCGACGCGATCAGCTTCACCGGCAGCGTGGCCGTGGGCCAGCGCATCATGGCCAGTGCCGCGCCGACGCTCAAGCGCCTCAACCTGGAACTCGGCGGCAAAGCACCCGCCATCGTGTTTGCCGATGCCGATCCGAAGGCCATCGCGGCGCAGCTGGCGGCCGCCGCCACCATCGCCGCGGGCCAGCAGTGCACCGCGCTCGACCGGGTGCTGGCACACGAGAACCTGCTCGAGCCCCTGCGCGACGCGCTGGCCGCGCATTTCCGCAGCATCGCGGTGGGGCCGGCCACCGAGCCGGAAAGCCAGATGGGACCGCAGATCGACATCGCCAATCGCGACCGCATCGCCCGCCTGGTCGAGGAAGCGCACCGGCACGGCGAGGTGATCGTGCGGGGCGAGGCGCTGGACGGCCGTCTCGCGCGCGGCGCCTTCATCCGCCCCAGCCTGATCCAGGTCGGCGCCCTGGACTCACCTTTCGTGCAGGAGGAATTCTTCGGCCCGGTGCTGAACCTCGAAAGCTTCCGGGAAGAGGGCGAGGCCGTCGCCCGGGCCAACGCGACACGCTATGGCCTGTCGGCGAGCGTGTGGACGCACGACGGCGCGCGTGCACGCCGGGTGGCCCGCGCGCTGCGAAGCGGGACCGTGTGGATCAACACCCACAACAAGCTGCTGCCCGAGGCGGAGACCGGCGGCTTTGGCGCCAGCGGCTACGGCCGCCTTCACGGGGCCGAAGCGATGCTGGAATTTCTCGAGACCAAGCACGTGTATGAAGACATCGGGCGGGTCAAGCCGCACACGGCAGCGACGTGACGGCCCTGTGCCTCGGGAATGCGGTCGTGCTCCGACTTCCTGAGGCCGGGGACCGGAGGCGCGCCGGACAGCCGGTACAATGCAGGCTTTTGCGGCTGTAGCTCAGTGGATAGAGTATTGGCCTCCGAAGCCAAGGGTCGTGGGT
>DAIMZU010000039.1:0-11466 GCA_036733845.1 Ramlibacter sp. | reverse complement strand
CGTCTACACGATCGCGCTGCGCAAGATGCCGGAGTTCCTCGACGTGTTCCAGCGCCTGGCCATGCCGGTGCTGTTGGAGACCCTGGGGCATCCGCTGGGTTTCTACACCAGCCTGGTCGGGCCGCAAAACCAGTTCGTCCACCTGTGGGGCTACGAAGACCTGGCCGACTACGAACGGCGCAGCCGCGCCCGCGACAGCCACCCCGCATTCGGCGCCTACCTGGCTGCCTCCGGCCACCTGATCACGGCGCAGGAAACGCGGCTGATCCGCGCGGTTCCCACGGCGGGCATTCCCCGATCCTGATTTTCCCACGCGGGGCGCCCGGGTGCTTGGGCGCGAGCGCACGGAGCGCTTTGCTGCCCACGCGCTCGCCCTGGAGGCGGTGGATGATGTGCGAACGTGGATCGGGTTGCTGCGGACCTGAGCGCGGCGCACGGCGGTTCCAGGTTCAAAAGGCCCCCGGTTTCCCGCGGCCCTTTTCTCACGCGCGATCGCGGATCACAGGTCCATCTGCTTGGCGAGAATGTTGCGCTGAATCTCGCTGGTGCCGCCGCCGATGGGCCCCACGCGCGAGTCGCGGAAGAACATCTGCATGTCGTACTCGTTCGAATACCCAGCACCGCCCATGATTTGCATGCCGATGTCTGCGCACTTGAAGTTGTTCTCGGTGGCGACGATCTTGGCGATCGACGCTTCCTGCACCACCGGGAAGCCTGTGTCCAACAGGTCGGCCACCCGGTAGGTCATCTGCCGCGCGGTCTCGGCCATGATCAACATGTCGGCCAGCTTGTGCTGGATCACCTGGAACTGCGAGATCGGCTTGCCGAACTGGATCCGGTCGCGGGCATAGTCGCGGGCGTACTCGGTGATCTTGAAGCAGTGCCCGGCAGAGATCGCAGCCAGGCCCAGCCGCTCCAGCCCCAGGCAGTTCATGATGTTCTTCCATGCCTGGCCTTCGCCGCCGAACAGGTTCGCGGCCGGCACTCGGACGTTGTCGAAGAACACCTCATTGGCGTGCGTCGTCCGGCGTCCCAGCATCGACAGCGGCCGGATCGTGACGCCGGGCGCCTTCGTGGGCACCAGAATCGTGCTGATGCCGGTGTGACGGGCCTGCTTGTCGGTCTTGACGATCGCCACGAGGTAGTCGGCCACGTGGGCGCAGGTGATCCACACCTTGCTGCCGTTGATCACGTACTCGCCGCCCTCGCGCACCGCGAAGGTCTTGATGCCGGCGACGTCGGACCCGGTGCCCGGCTCGGACATGCCCAGCGCCAGCTTGGCATGTCCGCTGATGATCTTCGGAATGATTTCCTGCTTCAGCTCGGGAGATCCGAACTTTGCCACGTGCATGCCGGCGTAGATCGCCGTGGTGGTCACGGCCTGTGCGATCCCCGTGTAGTAGTAGCCGAGCGTTTCCAGGAAGACGGCAACGTCCTTGTAGGAGCCGCCCATTCCGCCCAGCGCCTCCGGATAAAACAGGCCAAGGTAGCCCGCGTCGGCCAGGGCGTTGTAGGCCTCATGCGGAAATGCCCGTGACTCGTCCATCTGCCGCACCTTCTCCCAAGGGAGATAGCGCGAGAGCAGGTCGAGTACGCCGTCGCGCATCATGCGTTGGTCTTCGGTCAGGCCGGCGGTGTTGATGAGGCTCTGGGACATCTCGTTCTCCGGGGAACTGGTTCAGGACTTGTTGAGGACCGCTGCACGACCGGCACGGGTGAGGACCATCGTCGTCATGAGGCCTGTCTGCACGATTTCGTCGCGCTGGTTGAGCAGCTCCATGCGGCGCACGAGCACGCCGCGATCCTGCTTGGAGGTCGGCCGCGCCGAAACCACCGTGGCGCGCAAACGGATGGTGTCGTTGAACAGAATGGGCTTGAGGAATTTCCATTCCTCGATGCCGAGTGCAGCGACTGCAGTTCCGTCGAGATATCCGAGACTGGCGCTCAGGCCGGTCGCCACCGAAAGGCCCAACGCACCGTGCGCGATGCGCTGGCCGATCGGCGACTTGGCGCTGTGGACGGCATCGGTGTGCATGGGGTTGACATCGCCGGAAATCCAGGAGAACTGGACGACGTCGGTTTCGGTGATGGTGCGAGCCCGGCTCTCGTCGACCTGGCCGACTTCGAACTCTTCGATGCATTTACCGCGCATGCGTGCTCCTTGAATCATCGGGATGGGGAGGAAGCGGACGCGCCGCAAACAGCGGTCCGTCCTCGTATTGCAGGACTGCCATTTCGACCGCGATTCCGGGCTCCCAATGGGTGTCGGGGCGCTCCAGAAGGCGGCAGGCCAGCCGTACACCCGTGTCGAGGTCGACGATGCCCACCGCATAAGGCGCTTCGGGTACGAAGACGGCCGGCGCCGCGTGGATCCGGGTCCAGGAGTAGAGCGTCCCGCGTGCCGAAAGGGGGCTCCATCGCACCTTGTCGGACCAGCAATGCGGACAGATGGGTCGGGGCGGAAATGTCTGGCGGCCGCAGGCTTCGCAGCAGGTGGTTTGCCAGCTTCCCTGGGCCAGGCCGTCCCAGAAAACCTGAGTGAAGGCGGATACGCGCGGCGGGTAGGCCCGCCGGCCCGCGGCCGGAACGAAAGAAAGTCGCGTCATGCCATGGCCTCCAGCACGTGGACCAGCGCGGCGTTGTAGTTGCCCAGTTCACCTGTTGAGAGGCCCAGTCGCGCGCCCTTCACCTGGCGTTCGCCGGCGCGGCCGCGCAGTTGCTCGGCCAGCTCGACGTAGTTGTACAGGGAGGTCACGTAAGCCGGATGGCCGCGGGAGGTCAGTCCTCCCGAAGTGGACACGGGGATGCGGCCACCGAGCCTTGTCTCGCCTTCGGCGGCCGCGAGCGCGCCCTGACCCCGGGCCACCAAGCCGATTGCCTCAGACACCAGCACTTCGACGATGGTGCAGGGGGCGTAGAGCTCCACCAGGTCCAGGTCGGCGGCCGTGATGCCGGCCTGCGCATAGGCGTCGCGCGACGCGCGCACAGCGGCCTCGAAGCCGATCATGTCGTTGGGAACATCGTTGATCTGGTGCGAGCCGTCGTGGTAGAAGCCGCGTCCGCGTACCAGCACGTAGGGCCGGCCGAGGGATTTCGCGACCTCTTCGCTGGCCAGTACCAGGCACGCGGCACCGTCGCCTCGGGGCGGCACGTCGTAGAGGCCCAACGGCTCGACGATGGGGCGCTGCGCCAGGACTTCCTCCAGTGTGATCGGCTTGCGGTATTGCGCCAGCGGGTTGAGCGAGGCGTGGTAGCGATTCTTGACCGCCACCGCAGCGAGCTGGGCTCGGGTGGCGCCGGTCTCGTGCATGTAGCGGATGGCATCCATCGCGTACCAGGCGATGGGCGTGAAGCCGGCCGACGTATGGAAATCCACGTCACCGGTCGCGCGCATGCTGCTCATCATGTGCTCGGCGGCGGGGACGGCGCTCTCCATGTTGATCCCCAACGCCAGCGCCACGTCCGCGCGCCCCAGCAGGATCTCGTCGCACGCCTTGTCAAAAGCCAGTGCCGCCGTCATGCCGTTGCCCATCACTTCCATCACGCTTCCGCGGCAGGCCAGCCGCAGCTGGCCGACAAGGAAAGTATGGAAGTACTTCTGGCGCGTGTAAGGGCGCGGTAGCGTGAACACCAGGCTCTGGATGTCCTCCTTGGAGACTCCGGCGTCGCGCACTGCCTCGGAGACAAGCCGGGTCATGATCTCGTTCTCGAGAACCTGCAGCTCTTCCCCTTCCGCCGTCTGGTGGCGACCGTTGGGGATGGCGCTGGCGCCGATCAGTGCGACGCGACGGCTCACGTCGCCGCCTCCGCTGCCGGGGTCGCCACGACCCCGAATGCGCCTTCCGCACGCAGGACGGCGATCCGCTCCTCGTCGTAGCCGAGCGTCTCGCGCAGGATGGTTTCGGTGTGCTCGCCCACTGCAGGTGCGGCGACGGGCGCGACGGCGGGCGTGCGATCCAGTCGCAGCGGCGTGGCGATATTGGGAATCCATCCCTTGACGGGGTGCGGGATGCGCGTGACCAGGCCGCGCGAGCGCGCTTCGTCGGAAGCGAGCGCCTCGCCGAGCGTGCGGACCTGACCATGCGGCACGTTGGCGGCCGCCAGTCGCGGCACCCAGTAGCTCCAGGGCTGCTTCGCAAAGGCTTCATCCATGATCGCGAAGATGCGTTCGCGCTGCTCCAGGCGCTTGGTCCGCTGCGACAGCACCGGGTCGTTGGCGAGATCCGGGCGCTCCAGCACCTGCTCGAACAGCCGCTGGAAGATCTTGTCGTTGCCGCAGTTGATGTAGAACGGCTTGTCCTTCGACATGAATACGCCGGACGGACAGGTGTCCGGGCTGACGTTGCCGTTTCGCCGAGGCTCGTAACCGGTGGTCAGGTGCTGCATCGCGCCGAAGCCGGTCATCAGGATCGCCGTATCGAACAGCGCGACTTCCACCTTCTGCCCCACCCCGTCGCGGGCGCGAGCCGTCAGTGCCAGCAGGATGGCGTTGGTGGCTGACATGGCAGTGGCCACGTCCATGACTGCGGCACCCGTGCGAACGCCCTGGCGGTCGTCATAGCCGTTCATGGAAATGAAGCCGCTTTCGGCCTGAGCGATCGGGTCGAAGCCCAGCCGGCCTGCATAAGGCCCTTCGCGCCCATACGCCGAGATCGAACAGTAGATCAGGCGCGGGTTGAGCTTGGCGCAGGTTTCGTAGTCCAGTCCGAAGCGCTCCATTACACCGCTGGAGAAGTTCTCCACCAGCACGTCGGCCTGGGCGACAAGATGCTTGGCCACGGCCAACCCCGCCCCGCTTTTCATGTCCAGCGCGAGGCTCTTCTTGTTGCGATTGGCCCAGATAAAAGGCCCCCCCTGCGCTGGGATTGCGGGATCGACCGTCGGGTAATGACGGAAGTCGTCTCCCCGTTCGGGGGCTTCGATCTTGATCACCTCGGCGCCGAAGTCGGCCAGGGTCTGCGTAGCCAGCGGACCAGCAATGAAATGCGTGAAATCCAGGACCCGCAGTCCGTTCAGTGCCGGCGCCGCCCGGGCAGGCGCGCTCTGATGGACAGGCAGTGCGTCGATGCGTTTCTGGTCAAACACAGGCGTTCCTATCAATGGTTCAACCATTATATGTAGGAAACGCCCCTATCCAGTCCCTTCTCGCGATGAGGGGACCCCGCCAGCGGCGATTGGCGCGCGGATTCGGCGATCAAATCACATCTGTGGAGCAGCTATGCCGGAGGAGAACGCGTCCGCCGTGCTGGCGCGCGCAGACAAGGCTCAGCGCCTAGCGTGGCTTGAATGTGCGTGTGCGCGTCGGCGCCGCACCAACCGCCGGTTCGGGCATCAATGTGGCCGCCGTAACCGGTGCCGCTTCCTTCGCCAGCGAAAGGTAGCTGCGCTGCAGGCGTTTGAGGCTGGCCTCCATTTCGGCGATCGCGCCCTGCACGTTGCGCGCCTCCATCAGCTTGATGAAGCGCTTGCGAGAAGGCAGAACGAAGGAATTCTCATGGGGACCGATGGTCTGGACGTAGTGCCGCAGCACGGCCATCAAGCTGTCCATGACGATCGCTATGACCGGGTTGCCAGTCATCCGCCCGAGGATCCTGTGGAACTCCAGGTTGACCTCGCCGCGCTGCTTGAGATCGCCCCGCGCGTTCGCCTCTTCCGCCCGGCGCACGTTCTCGCGCAGCTGTTCGATGTCCTTGGGCGTGGCGCGCTGGCAGGCCTCGCGCACGACCACCGACTCGAGCCAAATGCGCGCTTCCGTCAGCTGCTCAGGCGAGATCGTGCCGCTGTGGTACATGTCCAGCAGGCCGGTCGCGATGGTGTCCCCGCTTGCCTCCGTGATGAAAGCGCCGCCACTGGCTCCTTTCTGCAAGCGGATCAGGCCAGCATGCTCCAGGGAGCGGAAGGCCTCGCGCAAGGTGTTGCGAGACACGCCGAACTGCTCCGCCAGCGCCCGTTCCGAAGGTAGGCGGTTGCCGACGCGCAGCTTTCCCTCCGCCAGTTGGGAACGGATCTGCGCGGCGATTTCCTCGAATGCACGTGGAGAGCGGATCGGCCGGAAGACTGGCGCGGTCGCGTCAAACGATTGTTGGGTAAGTGGAGTGGCCGCCAAGGTCCTCGGAGCTGTTTGCACGATTGAAGCAATGATAGGACCCAAATGGTACCTCGGGGCCATGATGGTGGCGTCCACGATGCTGCCGCGCTTGGTCGCCTCCCAATTCCGGGCTCGTCCTGATGATCCTCGCGCGGGATCACTTGTCAATCGGCCGCATTCAGGTGGCAAACAGTGTCGTGATGCCGCGGGGTGCGCTCCAGCACCCCCCGCCCTGGCCCCAGTGATGTGGCGCACCTTCTCAACGAAGGCCGGGTCGTTGGACAGGTTCAAGCTGCGGGAGCGATGCGGCTGCAGCCGCCCGGCGCGGAACAGCCGATGCGCCATGTCCTTGCTGATCTTTGGTTTCGGCGGGAAAGATGCACACAGTCCAGTGCACCTTCTTGGCTGGCTGGCTGCGCAATGCCTGTTTCAGCTGATCGGCCAGCCGCTGATCGTCCAATGACCTCGGCCTTCCCGGGCGCATCTCGCTTCGCAGGCCCCCCTGACGCCTTGCTCCACATAGCCCCCGGTGGTTCCTTAATAGTCGATGTCATGCGGCCCCCTTCATCCAGACCCGAAAGGAATATCAAAAACCGCAACGCTCTACACTTATCCACAGACGCTCGTCCTTCGGACGGCGTCCAGCCCTGGCTCAAATCTGGTTCGGCACGGTGGCTCAGAATTCGGTCGGCGCCAACACCCCTGCTCCCATCGAATCGATTGGGCGGAGTAGGAGGCAGTCGAATCGGCCGCCCAAGTGCGAGCGGCTGCTCGGTATTCTCTCCGCAGATTTCTAAAGGCCCCTATTCGAGCCCCCATAGCGCTGCGGCTTCACAGCTTCACTTCTTAACTCGCATACGTCATGCTGCATGCTCGTCATAAAGCGCAGGAGGCGTTATGCGAGCAGCTATGGATATAGACCCTGAAGATCGGATCCTCCGCCTTCCAGAAGTTCTTCGTCTCTTTCCGGTTTCTCGGTCCGCTTGGTACCAGGGAATCGCCGAGGGGCGCTACCCCCCTGGAATCAAGCTCACCGCACGTGCTGTAGGCTGGAAGAAGAGCGACGTTGATAAGCTCGTTGCGTCGCTGGCAACAAGCAGGCCGTGCGCAATGTCCTTCGAATCGTGATCATGCTGCGCTGAAGCAAAAAAAAGAAGGTGGCAGTGCCACCTTCCTTTACAGGAGGCCCTTCTCTGCCATCGAAAGCGCCTGACCTGGCGCCACGATGATGTGATCGAGAACGCGCACATCGACAAGCGCGAGTGCGGCCTTGAGCGTCTGCGTCAGCGCCTCGTCCGCCCGGGAGGGTTGCACGGTGCCACTGGGATGGTTGTGTGCGAGAACGACGGCAGCAGCCCCGATATCAAGAGCAGCGGCGACGATCTCCCGTGGGTACACCGACGTCTGGGTCAGCGTGCCGCGGAAAATCACCTCCATTTCGATGAGCCGGTTCTGCGCATCGAGGAACAGGACGGCGAACTCCTCGCAGGGTTTTCGCGCCAAGTGCAGCTGCAGGTAGTTCTTGACGGCATCAGGCGAGCCGAAGACCTCGCGTCGTCGCAGCTGTTGCGCCGCAGCTCTCTTGGCCAGCTCCATGACCACGACGATCTCGGCAGGCACGTTCGAGGCGTACATCAGCTCCGCCAAGCCGCCAGCGCTTTCCAGCATGGATGCGGCCATCTTGGTCACCGGCGTTCCTGCCCTTCCGGTTTTCAGTAACACCGCCAGAAGTTCGACGTCGCTCAAGGCGTTGGGTCCGTGCTGCGCCAGCCTCACCCGTGGACTGACGGACATGGAAACCGTCATTTCCGCGGCTCCTGAAGCAAAGTCTCGCCACCTGCTAGAACTCGAGCTTCAGTAGAGAGCTGGTAGCAAACCGCTGCCATGTCGCTGAGTTCCGCCATCAACGTGCCCAGGCCCTCCACGCACTCGGAAGGGATGGATTCATCCTCCACATGCACAGCGGACCGTGCAAGCAGATGGCCGATCGCGCCGAGCCCAAGCTGGATGACGCGCATGCTTGTGTCCGCGTGCTGCGCGATCCTTTCACGGCCATAGGGTGAAGGCTCCGGCTGGTTCAGATGGAGCAGGAGCGCTCGCATCGGGCGAGTCGTTGCGCCGGACTCGACGTAGGCAGACGCGGGAGCCACTTGGCTGCGTCGACCGGCCTGACGTGCTTTGGTTTCCATTGCTTTCCTCAAATGAGAGATACGCTGCGGGCTATTCGCCGCCGCCCTAATCAACTGCTCGGAGCGCGCTGCGCCTTGACGGCGAGCTTCTGTCCGAGGCTCGCGCTCTCCGAGGGCCTTTGCACTTCCGCCGATGTACGGCTGGCTTCTGGGAAGAACTCTTCCACGACGGCTTGTCCATCCTCCGCGGACTCATCGAACGCGCCAAGCGCAAACCCCGCTCGCGCGGCACTGTCCAGCGCTTCTTGATCGAAGCCCGCAGCCCGTCGGCTGGCATCAAGCTCGCGCGCATGCGCCATAGCGGCCGCAAGGGAGCTGCCCTCCCGCGTCGTCAAGTCGACGAAGAAGATCGGGCTGCCGAAGGATTGCGCCGTGGACTTCCCCCGCAAGCGGAGTTCCAGAGGCAGGCAGGCGAGGAGCCCTCCAGAAACCGCTTGCAGGTAGTGCAATCGGGCGGCAAGCGTCCGAATACTGTTGAAGCCTGTCGTGCGAAAAACAAAGGTCCCCAGGTCATCGTCCTCACCGAGCCTCATATGCATCCGCGCGTACGGCTTGCACCCGCCCGCGTCCGCGATTGAACACCCTTCAGGCGACGGACAAGACATGGACTGAACCCCTTGCGCCGTCGACCGCCTGCAGGTTTCCCCGTTCCCGACGCACAGCGGTCTGCCCGTCCTCCGATCGAACATCGAGTAGTTCGCCCGAAGCACCAGGTCCGGATCGTTGAACGGCAGCCAGACCGGGATGGCCCGCAGCTTCCGCCCCTCGATTCCGCGGAAGCCTGCGTCGAACGGGTGCGGGATCCACCCTTCCCTCCCCTGGACCTGCGTGGTGATCGTGAACTCGTCGTCCTTCTCGGGTAGCCGTTTGCCTCCTTGCTCGACCACCCGGCCGATCGAGATGCGTCCGAGCACGGGTGGCGTCAATGCCAGTCCTTTGAGCACAATCCTTCTCCTTTGCCGTCTGACGGCACAAAGCCGCAGGCCACGCCTACGGCTTTTCGTTGATGACAAAGCGGCGCGAGCCACTCCTGGTGGCGGTGTATGCCTTGAACAGATCAGGGTGATCCTTCGCAAAGCGATCGGCCTCGAAACGCGCAGAGTCCCGCGTCCGCTTCCACGTCACGGAACCCTCACTGAAGACAGCCGTGCTCGCCGCTCCCATGCGCTGCTGGATGGCCTGTTTCAGCTCGCTTGCTCGGCGCTCCTCCCGCTCCAGCTGGTCCCTGGCCTGCAGCAGATCCTGGAAGATGCCTTCCAGGTAAGGGTCTCCGGCGAATATCAGGCTTTCCCCGAAGTCAGAGGGATATAGCCGATTCAGCGCCCGGTTTGCGGACTCCGTGCCGTCGCCTGGAGGGGCTACCTTGTCTTGCACCATCCGCCAGAACTCCTGCTCCAGCTGAATGAGCTGCGCGATCATCGTTTCGTCCCGCTCGATGCGGTGGACCTGGAGCTCCTGGCCACAAATGAGGACCGCGACATCGGCAGCGGCTTTGCCGGTGACCGCGAGTTGGTGTAGGACCTGCAGCTGCACGTACTCCGGCACTCCATCCCGCCACAGGCGAGCGCCGTTCAGCCCTGCGGTCTTGCATTCCAGGATTTGCACGTCAGCAGCACCCACGATCTCCCGATCGAGATTGGCGAGCATCCACTGGTGTTCCGGATGCGCCAAGATAGCGTTCACCCTCCGGACGCGGTTGCCGGTTTGGCGGGTGTAGTGCGCGGCGACGATCGGTTCGAGCAACGTTCCCCAGTAAGTGGGGCCCCGGTCCTCTTCCTCATCGGAGTTGGGCGGGACGGCACCTTGACCGGTCTTTTCCAGCCAGAGCTCAAGCATCGACTTGTACGGGTTCAGGCCAACCGCTGCAGCGGCGTCTGAACTGCCGATACCGCGTCGGCGCACCTCCAGCCACTGCTTACGGTCAATCTCCCGCGTGTCCACCACTCGCAGCGCGGGCCTGGACCGGACAATCTTCAGTTCCGGAGTCACGTTCATTTATTCCTCCAATGAAAAAGGCCCGGTTGCCCGGGCCCTGTGTTCGCGTTGTAGCTTCAGGCAGTGAGTTGCAAGGCGTGCTCGAGAGCCCTGTCTTTGACGACGGCTCCCCGGCCGAACCACGCAATGTCCAGGCGGTGATCCTGGCTACGTGCGCGACGCTCATGGTCGACGTACTCGGTGACGGCATTGAGCAGCCCCCACGCCGTCTGCTTTGCGGACTGCAACTCCGCCCCGTGGCCGTGTCCTGCATAGAGCTCATGCACCCGCTTGAGCGCCCGTTGGTTCATCAGCCGCTGGGTGGGATCGGGTGTGCCTTCCGTGCCGCACAACACCTTCAGGAAAAAGCGCGACGCTTCTTCGTCCTTCACGGCGCGCTCGGAGAGGGCCTTCATGCGGTACATGAACTCGTCCCAGTGAGCCACCGCCACACCCAGCCGCGCCTTCACTGCGCCGGCATCGAACTTGGTGCTGTGCGGCACCTTCACGGCACCATTGGCACGGTCCAGGGCCATGGTCAGGGTGTTGTTGCAGACCACCCGAATAGTCGTCGGCGTCGCCGTGGTGGCCAGGGTTCCGTCGCAGGACGTGGCCAGCAGCAAGTAGCCCTTCACGAGGTCGTCGCCTTTCAGCTTGGCCTCCCTACCGATCTTGGCCAGTGCCCAGAACTTGCGGCCTTCCTTCAAGACGCCGGCTGTTTCGAGCTCGTAGCCGGAGATCTCCGTTAAATCGCGGTAGAACTCCAGCACGGCCCTGGGCTGCACCACCTGGTAGCGGCCGCTCACCACGGAGAGGGGCCGCTTGGTGTCACTGCGGAACAGCACCTTCTGCTCGTCGAAGGTCTTGAGCGAATTTCCGACATCGAGCGGGTCGGTCGCGTAGCGCACGGGGGCCTCGGTGATATCCCAGTCCATGCCGGCCTTCTCTGCCCAAAGCTCGATCGACTGCTTCGGCGGAAGCTGGTTGCCTAGGTGGTGCCACGGCGTCTGGCCGACATACGCCATTTTCTCGATGAGGTGTGCCATGTGTGTCGCCCCCTCAGGAGATACCGGGCTGCGCGGCATCGCTGCCGCCCAAGCCAGTTTCATCGCGGAACGTGAAGCCGCAGTCCATGCATTCACGGTTGTCGAATAGGTTCCCGTCGGCGGCATTGCCCAGGGCTGCACCCAAGGCACCGCCAGCAGAACCTGCAAA
>DAIMZU010000038.1:0-11498 GCA_036733845.1 Ramlibacter sp. | reverse complement strand
ATCCTCAACATCGGCAACTCCCAGCGGGTCGACCTGATGCGCTACATCGAGGTGCTGCAGGAGAAGCTGGGCCGAAAGGCCGAGCTGAACCTGATGCCCATGCAGGCCGGCGACGTGCGGCGGACAGAGGCGGACATCGCGGAGACGCGGAGCGCCATCGGCTACGAGCCGACGACGCCGGTGGAGGTCGGGGTGGGCCGGTTTGTGGACTGGTACCGTGAGTATTATGGGGTCTGAGGGCGTGTTTCGCCCACAAGGGGAAGGCGGAGGTTGCGGCAATGCTCCACCTCGCAGGAATTGTGATCTGACCGCAATGTGGCCGCGTGCGGTCGAGGGAGAACTGGCGGATGCCCGAGAAGGGTGCGGCCCTGGCCGCCAAGCTCGGCCTTTTGGCGAGGCTGCCGTGACCCCGCTTCTGTCCATTTGCGTCCCCACTTACCAGCGCCGAGAGCGGGTTCTGTTCCTAGTTCAAGTCCTCCTGGGCACGGATGCGCCAATGGAGGTCTGCGTGCACGTCGATGGTTCGTCCGATGGCACTTACGAGAGTCTCGCCGCCATGGCGGAAAGCGAACCCCGTCTTCAGGTGACGCAGGACACCAACAGAGGGCGGGCCTACGCTTTGGCGGCGGCCTTCCGCAGCGCCCGTGGCAAGTTCGTCATGTTCTATGATGACGACGATGACGTCGACACCGCCGGGCTCGCGCACGTCCTGAGACGGCTCGAGGAACAGTTGCCTCCGCGGGTGTGCGGCTACGTCTTCCAGATGATCGACGACCGCGGGCGCACCGTCGGGGCGCCGCTTCCGGCTCGCTCAAACCTGCTTCGAATGCGAGCCGATGACGGCGTAGCAGGCGACAAGAAGGAGGTGATCCTGCGCGACCTCCTTGATCGAAGCTTCTATACGCCGCGCGGCCAGGATCGGAGGGTGCCCACCTCGACCCTGTGGGCGCGGCTTGCACTTCGGTATGACGTAATCGGCGATAACACTGCGATTGGCGTCAAGCACTACCTCAGCGGGGGATATACCAACCGCATCCAGCGATTGAAGAAGGACAATCCAGGACCCATGGCCCGCGTGCACGCCTATCGTGTTGCCGGCTTCCTGCTGGGGCGATACCGCTCTCCCGCCTACTTCCTGCGCAGCCTTGCGGCCCTCGGCGTCCACGGGGTGCAAGCGCTGTTCCAGATGCGCCCAATATGGCGCAGGGCCTCCACTTCGGAAGGTGCTGTGTGAGCGTGACGGACGGAGATCCCGCTTCGGCCACGAGTCGCCGCATCGATCTGAAATCGAACTTCCGTGCGGTCGGAGAAGTAATCGGAACGCTCGCGCTCCGAGCCGGCCCGGGCCTCATCAATCTCGCGGCTCTCCTCATGGTCGCGCACCGGCTTTCGACTACCGACTACGGCCTTTACAGCACCGTCGTGGCGACGGGAGGGTTCGTAGCCTCCGTGACCTTCGGCATCTTCTACTCGCCGATCATCTCTCAATACCCTCTGCTGGCCACACCGGAGGCGCGGGGCTCATATCTTGGCGCAGCGGTCATTGCTGCCGGCGCGGTTTCCGGTCTCGTCTTCCTTGTCGGTGGGCTGGCCTTGGCGCTGCTTGGGCTTGAGCCAGTGCTGATCGCCGTCGTGTTGGTGGCCGGCGCCCATGCGCTTCTGCAGGAGTTTGCGCGCGCTCGCTTGCAGGTCCGGGCGTATGTCGCCTCCGATTTCATCCAAGCCTGCGGCTTCTTGGGCGCGCTTCTGGCCTTCGAACATCTGTCCTATACGGGCGCGGCCGCCTTGTTCTCGCTGAGCTACGTGCCAGCCATCCTATTCAGCGCCCTTGTAATCTTCCGAGGTGCGACCCTCACATTCGCCATATCAGACCTCCGGCGGATCTCTCGTCCAGGGAAGTGGCTGGTTCTGTCAACGCTGGCTGAGAACCTGCTGTTTCTGGGCTCGCGGTATGTTCTCCTCGCCTTCGGCGCGACGAGCATACTGGGAACATTTTCGATTGCGCTTGATCTCGCCCAACGGTCAGTCGGCTTTGTGATCAACGCCACGAGCTTCCTATACCAACCCAAGGCGTTCGCCGCTCTCGCGAAGAGTGGCGATGAGGCCTTCAGGGTCGTCATCTTACGTGGCGGTCTCATCGCTGTGGCCCTCGGCGCGCTCGCAATTGGGGTGGTAGCAGCTATCGCCAGCTGGAGTTTCACCCGCTCCGCGCTTCCGGCGGGGTTCGAGTTCTGGGCCTTCGCTGTTCTCGCGGGCGCGGTGATCATAAATCGGCTTAAGAAACTAATACTTGATCCGTTCGCCATGCGTGATGGGCGCACCCGATTGTTGATGGTGTGCACCGTCGCCGGAAGTGGGATCGGGTTGGCGAGTGTTGCGGGGGGGCTCCATGTCGGCTGGACGTTCGCAGCGCCGCTGGCCTACACACTCGGGTATATCGCCACCGCCGTGCTAACCGCCATTTTCCTCAAGAACTCACTGCTTTCGTCAGACTTTGCCGAGCGAGGATCCAGGTTCTGAAGAGAGCGGAACTCAACCAACCAAGTAGCATGAGCGGTCAGCCTGACCTGAGCGTACGTTCAATTTGATGTATACTCTGGTTCCGTTGAATCGGAGGATGCGCTAATGTCGAGCTGCTGGCTGAGGAGAACGGGATGTCCAACACTGCACTTGAGATCGCTCGCACCGCGCGCGATGTAGGCTATCGGTTCATCAGTCAGCGCCTGCTTGGGCGGCAAACGGCCGACCAAGTGGGCGTGAAGCTTACCCTGGATCACCCGGCGATCTCCGACCGGATGTTCTATGTGATGAATCGAGACTATGAGAGCCGAGACGCACGCTTGGCGGAGTTGGTTCTGAATCATGAGAGCGACGTTCTAGAACTCGGTGCATCGTGCGGCTTCATGGCAATCTATTGCCGCAAAATCATTGGCGTGAGGAACTACGCCATGGTGGAGGCGAACCCCGCTCTACCTTCCCTGATCGATCAGAATTTCCGGCTGAACGGGCTAGATCCAGACACAACGCCGCTGATCCGTGCCGCCGCAGCTGGCGCCGATGGGCAAATTAGCTTCACTGTTCATCGCAATATCTGGTCCAGCAGTGTGGTGGATCGCGGCGGCGAGACAATCGCAGTGCCGGCCAGAACGCTGCCCAGCATCATTGCTGACCTGTCGTTCGCTCCAGACACGCTCATCCTCGACATCGAAGGCAGCGAGCTGCAAATCCCCGCTGAGCACTATGCACTCTTCGATAACCTAGTAATCGAGACCCACGCAAAGCTGCTGCCGGACGGCGAGGAGCGCACAGACCGCCTTATGTCCGAACTCGCGGCTCTCGGGTTCAAGATCCTTAAACGTGAAGGTGATAGCTACGTGATGACAAAGCGCTAGCCGGCTGATGACGGCAGTGCGGTCGCAGTTTCGCGATCAGAGTGGCTACGCGTCGTGCCACAATAGACAGCGCCCAAAAGCGCGAAAACCAGCGGATAAGTAAACTTCAGCTTAGCCAGTAGGATCACGCCTGCGAACGCGGCCCCGCTCAGGTCAAGCGCTAGAACAACAAACGCGCCCGTCGCAGCGAGGCCGAGCACCCCATAAAATACCAAAACATCCAACCAAACCCCGACGTAACCCTGACTAAAGCCGAAGGGAATATTCGCCGCCCGAACGCCGAGTAGCGTCAGATGTTGAGGGTTCAAGGCCCACGCTAACATGCTGTCCTGCAGCATCCCCGTTTCCAGATAGAGCTGAGCTCGCTTTTCGAAGTTCGTTTTGAGGTAAAGGAGGAAGCTCGCCAGTCCGATTCCAGAACCCACCGCCGATGCCATGCTGACCCGGCGTCGCAGCACCCGATCCCACACGACAGCGCCGAGAAAGACGCTGGCGAGTACCATGCCACCCAGAGAAACCGTCGCTGCAACGGACGCCAGCACCAGCAATGTGACCCGACTGAATCGCCGCGAAAGCGCGTATTCGGCTGCGAGCATCGCCATGACGACGGAGCTGTAGCTTCCGGGTTCATTGAAAAGGCCCGCAAATCGCGGCACCTGGATCACGCCGAACACGACGCCCTTCTGGGACATCACTGATTGTACCAAGCCAAACGGTTTCAGAAGGTCCACGTAGCCGAAGCCCGAGAAGAACAGCGCCGCCTGCACAAAGATGATTACGGCATGAGCCGTCAGCGCGATGCGCAGTGCCTGGGCAAGCACTTGGCGGCGATCAGCAAATGCTGCCGGCACTGCGATCAGGCCGAGCAGGCCTAGGGTCGTGCCGACAAACCCCTTCTCAAGGCTCGTCGGGTCGCTGAAACCGCGGATCCCGATCAGGAGATAGAAGACCGCGGCGAGGGAGAGTGCGGGAAGGACTACGGGGCGCCCGAGCATGAGCGGGAGCAACATTAGCAGCCCGGCGTAACAGAGAACCGATCCCCCAAAGGCCGGAAAATAGAAACTCTGCAGCGAGAGCAGGAACACCGCCGCACAAGTGTAAGCTATAAGCGCATCGAACGAACCGGCGTGCGCGTCGGTCCTCGCCCCCGCTCTGGGTCGGTGTTCAGCACGTTGCCGGCGCCATTCATAATCTGAGGTCATCCGCTAACGATATACTTCACCTGCGCGCCAGCCGCACGCTTGGCGGGAGCACTCCGGTCCAAGTTTCTGGCGCCAATTGACGCTACTCCGCTTCGTGCCGCCCTAGCGCGATTCTCTGAACTGACGGTTCTGCTGGATGACATGCGGAACGTACATGCATGTAGCGGCGCTCCGGCGGGAGATAGGGCAAACGACACCTCACTCCGTGCGTCTTGAGCACATACGCCTGTGGCTTGAGCCGAGCTAGCGTAGTCGCCGATCACTGACGTCCTAAGCTGACAAGGACCCCTCTCCGAGGAGGCGCTCGACGAAACTGGCGGGGTTCCTTGTTCTTAGAACTCTGGAATAGGAACTTTCTTGAAATGCAGGTTTGCTCAAGCGAAGAGCGAGGGCAGCCGCGAGGTCACCGGGTTCCTGAGCCGCAACGACATCGACGCCAGATAGGCTCCCAAGGTCGCCCGCACAGTCGGTTGTGATGATTGATGGGATGTCGATGCTCATCATCTCCAGCAGGACGTTAGGGAATCCTTCGCGGCGCGACGTGAGCAGACCAGCGCGACACATCCGCATCAACGGGAACGGATTGGCCTGCTGGCCAGCAAATGCCACCGCATCCTGCAGTCCACGGCGCGCTGCCGCCTCTCGCACTTCGGCCTCCAGAGGGCCCGACCCGATGAACAGAAGGCCGGTGTCGGATTTGCCCATCTTGTGAAGAGCCGCCAGCGTATCGACGGCAAGGACGGGATTCTTGATATCAATGAGCCGACCGCACCAGGCGATGTAGGACCTTTGCTGGAGGCGTTCCGCCCACTCCTGGGGCAAGGCCTGCATGGCTCGGGCCCTTACGCCCATCACATCGACCGGATTGGGCACGACCCGAACCTTGCTTGCTGCCGAGGTAGGGAGCACCTCCTTCACACGGTCGGCCATATAGCTTGTCTGAGCCCAGATCTCGTCCTGGGCGCCGTAGGCGCGGTAAAGCAGCTTGTAGGCGAGAAGCCTGGCTCCTCTTGCTCTGTCGGTGAGCACCGTGGACTCGCGCGTGACGAGCCGCTTCGTCTTAAGCAGTCCCACCCGCCGTGCCGCCGCCAGCGCCGCGTTGACCCGAAAATGGCTCGCGAAGACGAGGTCGAACTCATCCTTGGGTAGCCGTCGCAGCGCGGGCCACTCGCTGGGAAACTGACCTCTCCCGCTTCCGTAGCGAACCTGTATCCCCTGGCCGAGCTCGTCCATGAAGCTGGTGTCCAGCCTCCGGGAGAGAGACATCATCGTGATCTTCCAGTCGCCCCGGCCGGCTAGGTCAGTGGCCGCTGTCGCCATCACGCGTTCCGCGCCTCCGGGCGCGTCTGCCGGCAGCACAAAAAGCGCTCTGCGGGTTGGAGGCATCGGTGCGGTCGCTCTAGGTGGGCCGGGTTGAGGCTTATATTGCCTTGGGAACGCATGTGTGACGGCGTTGCGAACTGCCGGCAGGCCTGCTCACCGTTCTCTCCGGGGTTCCCGACAATCTGACACGTCATTAGCCGGAATCGGTCGATAGGGAAAAGATTAGGTATCTTCATTGGGAAAGGCGCGATGAGTCTCGGCAAGACTAGGCCCACGCCGGCGGAACTCGTGACGTGTAGAGGAGCGGTGTCCGTGGACCTCGGGGCCTGTGCGTCTGCCCCATGACCCACGTCCTCGTCCTGGGCTCGTTCGCGCCGTCACTCACCATCTTCCGCGGGCCCATGATCGCCGAGATGGTCGCGGCCGGCTGGCGGGTCACCGCCTGCGCTCCGGGCGCCGCTGAAGGCGCCATCGGTGATGCCTTGCGCGAGCTTGGGGCCGAGCCGGTATCGGTTACGCTTGCTCGCACGGGCATGAACCCGCTCTCGGACCTGGCCTACCGCAGAGAACTCGTCGGACTGTTGCGCGCGCTCAGGCCGGATGTGCTCATCGCCTATACGGCCAAGCCCGTTATCTGGGGTTCCCTGGCGGCGAAGGCCGCCGGCGTGCCCCGCGTCCTGGCGATGGTCACCGGCCTCGGCTACGCCTTCACCCCACCGGTTCGCCCGAACCTGCGTCATGCGGTGGCCGCGCTCAGCGCGCGGCTTCTCTATCGACTGGCCCTTCGACAGGTTGATTACGCCCTGTTTCAGAACCCCGACGACCGCGACCTGTTCGCGCGGCTAGGGCTCTCACCACCTGCCGAGCGGGTTGGGCTTATCGCCGGCTCGGGGGTGGACCTCGACCAGTTTACGCCGGCCGAGCCGCCCGCCACCCTCTCGTTCCTCATGCTCGCCCGTCTGCTTGGCGCCAAGGGCGTGCGCGAGTACGCGGCGGCCGCACGTCGGCTGAAGGCGCGACATCCCGAGGTGCAGTTCCGGCTCGCGGGCGCGCTCGACAAGGGGCCTGACGCCATCTCGCCTGATGAACTACGCGACTGGACCGGCAACGGTGTCGACTACCTGGGCGAGCTCGACGACGTCCGCCCGGCGCTCAGAGAGGCAGCCATCTATGTCCTGCCGTCGTATCGGGAGGGCACCCCACGATCCGTTCTCGAGGCCATGGCGGTCGGTCGCCCCGTGATCACGACGGATACGCCGGGTTGCCGGGAGACGGTGGTGGACGGGTTGAACGGACTTCTTGTGGCGCCGCGTGACGCGGCCGCCCTGGAGTCTGCGATGGCTCGGTTCATCGCCGAGCCGGAACTGGCCGGGGCGATGGGGAAGGCCTCACTGGAGATCGCACGGAGCAAATACGACGTGCGCCTGATCAATGCAGAGATAATGAAAGCCGTGCGGTCGCTCGCCGCTTAGCCTTGCGGCGGCGGTGGCAGGTCCTAGGCCGGCCTGCTGAGCGGCTTGGCCGGCATTCCCACGACGGTGACGTCCGGCTCCACATCGCGGACCACGACGGCCCCAGCCCCCACGATGGCCCGGGGCCCCACCTTCAGGAAACGATCATTGGCGCCGTTGATGATCGCGGCCCCGGTGCCGACGTAGACCAGCTCGCCCACGTCCACGTTTCCGGAGACGTTCACGCCGGGCATCATCGCGCAGTAGTCCCCGAGCACGCTGTCGTGCCCGACGGTGGTGTTCAGGTTGAGCACCACCTGGTCTCCCACGGTGATGTTGTTGGTGACCCTGACCCCCGCTGTGACGATGGCGCCGCTGGCGCGCTCGAACGCCTCGCGCTGATTGCGGCCGAAGGTGGCGGATGGGTGAATGATGGCCGGGAAGGGAAGCTGCGGGTACTTCTCGGCGATCCGGCGGCGCACGGCGGGCGTGCCCACACCGATCGCAAAGCGCCAGCCTTCAGCGGCCAGTAGGCGCACCACGTCCTCGGCGTCCGATTTTACCGGCACGCCCCCGAGTTCAGGCGTGGCTGGGGATAACTCCAGGAAACAGAACGTTCGCCCGCCCAGCTCGTGGCAGATGTCGAGGACCTCCCGGCCGAATCCGGATGCGCCGAAGATCGCGATCTTATCCATCAGCTGACCCTCGCTGCACTGCCCTGAGGTCTGCCCGCCACGCCGTCAAACGATTCAGGCGACCGGACCAGGCTGGGCGGAAGAAGCCTGTGCGCGAGCTGGCTCTGCGGCCGCGCGATGTGCCAGATGGTGAGGAACATGAGCCAGAGGTCGAGCCAGAGGGTCCGGTGATCGGCATACCAGCGCTCCAGCTCCGCCTTGTAGGGCACGATCTGGTGCTTGTAGCAGAAGTCACGATCCACGGCTTCGGTGAGGATCCTCTCCTCGTCGCGGAAGACGATGGAGCCGATGCCGGTGATGCCCGGGCGCACCCGGGCCAGAACGGTGTCGTACTCTGCTCCATAGAGTGCATGGATGCGGAGCATCTGCGGACGCGGCCCCACCAGGCTCATCTTCCCCCGAAAGACGTCCCACAGCTGCGGAAGCTCGTTGATCTTGGTCTTGCGCAACACGCGTCCCACCGGAAGGACGCGCGGATCGTTCTCGATCGTGTAATCGCCCGCGCCCATGCGACCGGCGCTTTTCAACATCGTCGCGAACTTTGTGATCTTGAACGGCTTGTTTCCGAAACCCATCCGCTCCTGCAGGAAGAACACTTCGCCCTCGCCCGTCAGGCGCAGGATCAGCGCGACCGGTAGTAGGAGTGGTGTGAGGAGCAGCAGCCCGAACCCGCTCAGCAGTACGTCAAGTGCGCGCTTCATCTTTAGCCCCCATGGCTTCGGGTCACATCCTGCTGTCGAGGTACTTGCCGGTCTCCTTGTGGGAGAACTCGGGGATCATGGCGTTGAACAGGTCGACGATCTCGGGCTTGTCCCACGTCGGGCGGGACCGGATCTCGGCGATGCGCGCAAGGAAGTCGTCGAGCCGTGGCCCGTCGAACACCGCCTCGTTCCGGATTACGCCAATTGACCGGAAACGGTCCATGTCGAGGGTCTCGGCCCCGGTGAAGAACTCCTCGAAGTCCTTCTCGCCGGTGGTGTCGCTCGCGAAGAAGTAGACGGGCCAGCGCCGCTGCGGGATCAGCTCCTCGGCCCGTTCCCGCGCCTCTTCCTCGGACGCGCACGGATGCGGTTCGTAGCCG
Organism: Ramlibacter sp.; assembly: GCA_036733845.1. GTDB lineage: Bacteria > Pseudomonadota > Gammaproteobacteria > Burkholderiales > Burkholderiaceae_C > Ramlibacter. Next base: position 2,354 of record DAIMZU010000038.1, on the reverse strand, counting down.
AGCGCCTCGAGATAGCGGACGGCGATGTCCGAGAAGCGGGTGAGGTTGAGCGCGGCGCTGAGCTTCGGGAAGAAGATGTCGCGGTTCTCGCCCAGCAGGCAGGACGAGAGGCAGAGCTCGCCGGACTCCTGCGGCGTCACGAAATAGCGCCGCACGTCGTTCGGCGCCGAGATCGGCTGGCGCTTGGCGAAACGCTGGTTGAACCCATGAAGGAGCGAGCCGTCGGAGAAGGCGACGTTGGCGAACCGGGCGGTGGAGATCGGCAGCTCAAGGCTGGCCCGCATCAGGAACATCTCCATGATCCGCTTGCTGGCCCCCATCATGTTCACGGGGTTGGCCGCCTTGTCCGTGGAGACGCAGAAGTACTTCCGGGCCCCCTTCGCCTGCGCCTGGGCGATCGTGCTGACCGTGTTCAGCACATTGACCTCGATCAGGCGCATGAGCGTGAAGGGATCCTTCTCGCTGCGGACATGCTTCAGCGCCGAGAGGTTCAGCACATAGTCGTAGCCGTCCTCGGCGTTCAGCAGGGCGTCGAACTCGCGGCTCGCGCAGTCGAGGGCGAAGGTGCGGAAATCTCCCTCGATGTAGCCGAGGGTGCTGCGGATATCGCGCACCAGCTCGACCAGGTTGTTCTCGCTGATGTCCACGGCGTGGAGGGCGCGGGGGCTCCGCTTGAAGATCTCGCGGCAGACGGCCTGCCCGATCGAGCCTGCGCCGCCGATCACCAGGAACCGACTCTCCGACACGCGGCGCGAGAGCTCCGCCTCGTGGGCGCTGATATCTTCGTCGAAGAGCGGGGCGTCGCGCCCCACCAGGTTGAGGATGTTCAACCGAGCCTCCCGAATTCGGCGTCGGGAACGCTCGACGGCAGATTGACCACGCGGTCCTCGAGCCAGCGAGACGCCTCCAGGCCGTCGTTCTGACAGGCCTCGAACATCGGCAGCCGGCTCATCAGGCGCCAGACGGGACGGCTCATGACGCCCCGGGCGTTGGTGTGCTCGAGGAACGCGTCCCGCTCGTCCAGAGAGTCCAGGATGACGGCGTTGAGCCAGTAGTTGGAGGTTGTCCCGGGCCGGGCGCGCACCAGGTTCAGCCCCTTGGCTGCGCAGAACTCGGCGTACTTGCCCGCAACCTCGGCCTTGATCCGCAGCATCTCGGGCAGCTGTTCGAGCTGGGCGCAGCCGAGCGCGGCGTTGAGGTTCGGCAGGCGGTAGTTGTAGCCGATCTCGTCGTGGACGAAGTCCCAGGCGTGGGGGACCTTCGCGGTCGTCGTGAGATGCTTGCCCCGCTTGGCGAGCGCCTCGTCGTCGGTGACGATCATGCCGCCCCCGCCCGTGGTGATCACCTTGTTGCCGTTGAAGCTCAGGGTGGCAAGGCAGCCGAACAGACCGGTGTGCCGGTCCCCCACATAGCTCCCCAGCGACTCCGCCGCGTCCTCGACGAGGGGAATGCCGAAATCCGCGCAGACAGCGGCGATCTCCTCGATCCGGCAGGGCAGGCCGAAGGTATGCATCGGCACGCAGGCGGCTATCCTCGCGCCTGTGGTGCGGTTGAAGCAGCCGTCCTGTCGGCGCTCGGCGTTGGCCTCGAGCCAGGCGCGGAGCGCGACGGGGCTCATGCCGAGCGTGTCGCGGTCCACGTCCACGAACACCGGCCGTGCGCCGGCATAGGTCAGGGCGTTGCAGGTGGCGATGAAGGTCAGCGCCTGCGAGATCACCTCGTCGCCCGCGCGGACGCCGGCCAGGAGGAGGGCGGCGTGCAGGGCCGCGGTGCCGTTCATGGTGGCGACGCCGAACCGGGCCCCGACGAAGCCTGCGGTGTCCTGCTCGAACTGGGTGACTCGCGCGCCGACCGACGACACGAAGTTGGAGTCGATACACTCGGCGAGGTACGCCTTCTCGTTCCCCGCGAACACAGGCCGGTGAAGGGGGACATAGTCGTCGCCGTAGATGCTGCGAACGAAGCCTACGACATCGTCGAATAGGGCCGCCCTGGCGCTCATCAGCATGTATCCCCCCCTGCAGTGGTGGTCAGCACCTTCACGAAGCCTGCCGCAAGCTTGCGACGATCGAAATCCCGCCGCGCCAGTTCCGGCGCGCGTGCGGTAGCTGGAGGTTCTCTGGACAAAGTGGCTAGCGAGCTCCCCCGCCGGCCGTGATGGTCCAGAAGGTGCGAGCGACAATCAGCAGGTCGAGGTATAGGCTGAGCTTCTTCACATAGTAGAGGTCGAAGGTCAGCTTCTGGCGGGCCTCGTCCGCGTTCACGGAGGGCGCTGCGTTGACTTGGGCCCAGCCGGTGATGCCCGGCCGCACCAAGTAGCGGTAGGCGTAGTTCGGCAGCTTACCCAGGTATTC
>DAIMZU010000037.1:0-11602 GCA_036733845.1 Ramlibacter sp. | reverse complement strand
ACGATGTTGCGGGTGAAGAAGGGCGCGTGCGCGCCCGAGAGGTTCAGCAGCATGCCATCGCGGCCCGCAACGGGCACCACGCGCATCTGCCGGACGCAGGGAGCGGTCATGGCGTCAGTCGGCCTTGATGTTGCGGCTCTGGATCAGCTTCTGCCAGCGCGCAAACTCGGCGGCCTGGAAGGCGGCGAACTGCTCGGGCGTGTTCAGCACCATCTCGAAGCCGAGTTCGAGCAGGCGGGGCTTGATCGAGGGGTCGTTCAGCGCCTGCACGATCGACGCATGCAGCCGCTTCTTGACGTCCGCGGGCAGCCCGCGCGGGCCGGCGACGGCCTGCCAGGAGTAGACGTTGGCTTCCTTGACGCCGTTCTCCTCGAGCGTCGGCACCTCGGGCAGCAGGGGCGAGCGGGTGGCGCTGGTGATGGCCAGTGCGCGCAGCTTGCCGGCCCGGATCTGCGGCATGGCGGTGTTGATGTTCATCCACGACGACTCGACCTGGTTGCCCAGGAGGTCGTTCATGACCGGGCCACCGCCCTTGTAGGGCACATGGACGCCGGTCGTGCCGGTCTGCTGCCAGAACAGCTCGGCCGTGAGGTGGTCGCTGCTGCCGTTGCCCGAGGACGCGAAGGTCATCTTGCCGGGGTTGGACTTCATGTGGGCGATCACGCCCTGCAGGTTGCGGTGCGCGGAGCCGGCGGGCACCACCAGCACGTTGGGCGCCTGCACGGCCACGGTGATCGGGTCCAGGTCCTTCAGGGCGTCGTAGGGCGCCTTGATCAGGTGCGGCGCGATCACGAAGGGACCGAGCGAGGACACCAGCAGCGTATGGCCGTCGGCGGGCGAGCGGGCGACCTGGCCGGTCCCGATGGTGCCGGTCGCGCCGGCCTTGTTGTCCACGACCACGGTGCCGCCCAGGCTCTCGGCCATCTTGGTGGCCAGGTTGCGGGCGATCAGGTCGGTGGATCCACCCGGCGGAAAGGGCACCACCAGTGTCACGGGCTTGGTCGGGAACGCCAGCGCGCCAAGGCTGGCGCCGGCCAGCACCAGGCTGGCGAGGGTTTTCTTCATCATCACAGGTCTCCTGGGGGTGGTGGATTTACTGGGGGCCCAGGCGCTGGATCAGCGCCTGGAGTTGCTCGACCTCGGCGGGCTTGAGGTCCGACAGGGGCGGGCGCACCGGGCCGGCGCCGTGGCCGGCGATGGTGGCGCCGGCCTTGACGATGCTGACCGCGTAGCCCTCGCCCTTGTTGCGGATGTCGAGGTAGGGCAGGAAGAACTCTTTGACCAGGCGGTCCACGGTGGCCTGGTCGCCGCTGGCGTAGGCGTTGTAGAACTCGATGGCCGTGCGCGGGATGAAGTTGAAGACGGCCGACGAATAGGTGGGCACGCCAAGCGCCTTGTAGGCGCTGGCATAGACCTCGTGGGTCGGCATGCCGCCGATGTAGACGAAGCGGTCGCCCAGGCGCTGGCGGATCTGCACGATGCGCTCGACGTCGCCGAGTCCGTCCTTGAAGCCGATCAGGTTCGGGCAGCGCCCGGCCAGGACTTCCAGCGATTGCGCGCTCAGGCGGCAGGCGCCTCGGTTGTAGACGATGACGCCGATCTTCACGCTCTGGCAGACGGCCTGCACGTGGGCCACCAGCCCCTCCTGGGTGGACTCGGTCAGGTAGTGCGGCAGCAGCAGCACGCCGGCCGCGCCGTTGCGCTCGGCTTCCTGCGCATAGGTGATCGCCAGGCGCGTGCCGCCGCCGGCACCGCCGACGATGGGCACCTGCCCCTTGCAGGTCTCTGCGGCGACCTGGATCACCTGCGAGTACTCGCGCGGCTCCAGCGAGAAGAACTCACCCGTGCCGCCGGCGGCGAACAGCACCGTCGCACCGTAGGGCATGAGCCACTCGAGCCGGTCGGCATAGCCGCGGGGCTCGAAATCAAGCTGGTCGTCGAAATCGGTCAGCGGAAAGGACAACAGGCCGGTGGACAGGGCCGTCTTGAGTTCGTTCGGGGTCACGAATTGCTCCGGTGCATTGAGATAAGACATCGTACAACCAAACGAGTTGCCGCCGGCTTGACCCTTTGCGCGGGTCGGGTTCCTTATGCGGACTCAGCCCAGGCCCTGGGCGGCCCGGCGCCGGCGCTCGCGGCTGTTGCTCAGGTGCGTGCGCATGGCCGCCCGCGCTGACTCGGCGTCCTGCCGCTCGATGGCGTCGACGATGGCCTCGTGCTCGGCATGCACCCGGCGCAGGTAGGCCTGGCGCTCGGGGGTCATGATCTCGCCGTCGAGCCGGGCGCGCGGGATCATCATGCCCCCGAGCGTGGCCATCAGGTGCTCGAAGTGCGCGTTGCGGGTGGCGCGAGCGATCTCGAGGTGAAGCTGGAAGTCGGGACCGACGGCGTCGCGGCCGGCCTCCACCGCGTCGGAGAAGGCCTGCAGCGCGGAACGCAGCGCCGCGATGTCGGCGTCCGTGCGCCGCTGCGCAGCCAGCCCGGCGCTCTCGGTCTCGACGGCAATGCGCAGTTCGAGGACGGCAATGACGTCTTGGAGCGTTCCCAGCCGGTCCGGCGCAATGCGGAAGGTGCTGGCGTCGCCGAACCCGACGACGAAGGTGCCGATGCCGTGCCGGGTCTCGACCATGCCCGCCGCCTGCAGCCGGGACATGGCCTCGCGCACGACCGTCCGGCTGACCTCGAACTCGGTCATCAGGTCGGCCTCCCGCGGCAGCTTGGTCCCCGGCGCGAGTCGCCCGTCGCGGATGCGGTCCCCAAGCGCCTGGACGAGGTCACCTGTCAAGGAACGCGGACGGCGGGCGGGCGCGAATGCTTCGGTCATTGTTCTATTATGTCGTACGACAACCACAGGCAACAGCCCCGCCATCCTTTGTCAGGCGCGTAACCGTGGGCTTTCCAGGGAGCGGTCATGGACTTCCCTAGTGGCTGCCGGACCCGCTGCCGGTACGATGATGCCGCACCGGCAGCGTGCTGGCTGTCTGCCCTGCGCGGTGCGACGGAGACAAGCCCATGACAACGATTTCCTTCCGCCGCCGGGCGGCCCTGGTCCTTGCGGCCGCACTCTCGGTCGGCGGGCTGGCCCAGGCGCAGTCCGCATCGGAGCCCTGGCCGAACAAGCCGGTCAAGCTGGTGGTTCCTTTCCCGCCCGGCGGACCCACGGACACCGTGGCGCGCCTGATCGCGCAGCAGCTGCAAGCGGAATGGAAGCAGCCGGTGGTGCTCGACTACAAGCCCGGCGCCGGAACCACGCTGGGCACCAACGCCGTCGCCAAGGCTCCGGCAGACGGCTACACGCTCGGCATGGCCATCAGTGCCCTGACCATCAACCCCAGCCTTTTGCCCAATCTGCCCTACGACACGCTGCGCGAACTGACCGGCGTGTCGCAGGTCGCCCAGGCGCACTTCGGCCTGTTCGCACACCCGTCCCTGCCGGCCAACACCATGCCCGAGTTACTGGCCTACGCACGGCAGAACCCCGGCAAGCTGAGCTATGCCACGCCCGGCACCGGCACCGGCACGCACCTGGCGGGTGAGATGCTGGCCAACATGGCGGGCATCCAGATGGTGCACGTGCCTTACAAGGGCAGCGCGCCGGCCCAGCAGGACGTGATCGGCGGCCGGGTGCCCCTGCTGTTCGACGTGCTGTTCTCGTCCATGCCGTTCGTGCGCGACAACCGGATGAAGGTGATTGCCCTCTCCAGTCCCAAGCGCGCGCTGGCCAATCCGGAGATACCCCTCATCCAGGATTCGGTCCCGGGCTTCAGCGCCATGAGCATCATCGGCATCATTGCGCCCGCCGGGCTGCCGCCCGACCTGCTGCGCCGGATCAGCGCGGACATCGGGCAGGCGGTTCGCTCACAGGAAGTGACCGCCCGCATGACCCAGCTCGGCATGGAGCCGGTGGGCTCCACCGCCGAGCAGTACAACACGCTGATCCGCAGCGAAATGGAAAAATGGAGCCGCGTCATCAAGACTGCAGGCATCAAGATCGAGTGACCCCGGAATGCAACGTCTGACCCTCACCCCCCTCCAACCCTTCGGCGCCCTGGCCAGCGGCATCGACCTCTCGCAACCGCTCGACGCCGCATCAGTGCGGGCGATCGAGGACGCGATGGATGAGCACGCGGTGCTGGTGTGGCGCGGCCAGCCGCTCACCCAGGACCAGCAGATCGCATTCGCACGTGCCCTGGGCCCGCTGGACATGGGGCTGCGCAAGCTGCGCAGCGGCCCGCACCGGTTCGACTACGCCGAGCTCGCCGACATCTCCAACGTGAAGGCCGACGGAGAGGTCGCCGACCGCTCGCACGCGAAGATCGTGGGCAACGTGGCCAACCAGCTCTGGCACAGCGACAGCTCGTTCCAGCATCCGCGCGCCAAGTACTCGATGCTTTCGGCCGTGGTGCTGCCGAGCTTTGGCGGCGAGACAGAGTTTGCCGACCTGCGCATGGCCTACGACGCGCTGCCCGACTGGCGCAAGCGGCAGATCGAGCACCTCAAGGCGGTGCACTACGCACTGCATTCGCGCTTCATGCTCGGCGACACCGACTACACCGACGAGCAGAAGAAGACCATCCCGCCGGCCGTGTGGCCGCTGGTGCAGGTCGATCCGCGCACGGGCCGCAAGATCCTGTTCGTGGGCGTGCATGCCTGCGAGATCGAGGGCATGACCCTGGCCGAGGGCCGCATGCTGATCATGGACCTGCTGGAACACGCCACCCAGCGGGAGTTCGTGTACCGCCACCACTGGCAGGTGGGCGACCTGGTGATGTGGGACAACACGGCCACGGTGCACCGCGGGCGCTACTACGACTTCGGCGAGCGCCGCGAGCTCCGGCGGGCGACCACGGAGGAGGTGGCAGCCTGAAAAGTCACCCCGTTCGGGGTCACTGCTGCTGCTGTTGCTGCTGCTGTTGCTGCGCGGCCGAAGGGTCCATGTAGAGCAGCTCCCAGGTGTGTCCGTCGAGGTCGGTGAACCCGTGCCCGTACATGAACCCGTGGTCCTGCGGGGCGCTGGGCACCGTGGCGCCGGCTGCGCGCGCACGGGCCACCATCCCGTCGACTTCCTCGCGGCTGGCGCAACTGAGCGCCACCAGCACCTCGGTGGACTGGTGCGCATTGGCCACCGGCTTGCGGGTGAAGGTCTGGAAGAAGCGTTCGACCAGCAGCATCACGAAGATGTCGTCGGAGACCACCATGCACGCCCCCTGCTCGTTCGTGAACCGGGGCTCGAAGGCAAAGCCCAGGCTCTCGAAGAACGCGCGGCTGCGCGCCATGTCACGAATGGGCAGGTTGATGTAGACCTGGCGCTTCATGGCGGTGCCCGTCAGACGCGAGAGAAGTCGGGCCGGCGCTTTTCCATGAAGGCGCCGAAGGCCTCCCGCGCCGCGGGTTCGGTGAGCATGCGCGCAAAGATCGCGCCCTCGGCCTGCATCTGCTCCTGCACCGCCCGCGCCTGACCCTGCTTCATGAGGCGCTTGGTCTCCAGCAGCGCGCTGGCGGGCTTGGCCGCGAGCTTGCGCGCCTGCGCCTGCGCCAGGCCGTTCGCCTCCGACGGTGGCACCACCCGGTTGACCAGCCCCACCTCGAGCGCGGCTTCGGCCAGGAAGGGTTCACCCAGCAGCAGCGCCTCGGCCGCCCGGTGGTAGCCAAACATCTGCGGTACGAGCAGGCTGGAGGCCGCCTCGGGGCAGAGGCCGAGATTCACGAAGGGCATGGAGAACGCCGCGTTGTCGCCGGCATAGACCAGGTCGCAATGGAACAGCATCGTCGTGCCCACGCCCACGGCCGGTCCGCAGACCGCGGCCAGCAGCGGCTTGGGGAAGGCAGCGATCTCGCGCAGGAACCGGAACACCGGCGCGCCCTCGCCGGCCGGCGGCTGGTTCAAGAAGTCTCCCAGGTCGTTGCCCGCGGAGAACACCGTCTCGTGCCCCTGCAGCACCACGGCGCGCACGGCGGCGTCTTCGCGGGCCGAGGCCAGCCCCTCGGCGAGCGACTGGTACATCGCCGCGGTGATGGAGTTCTTGCGCTCGGGCCGGTTGAGCGTGATGGTGGTCACGCCGGCTTCACTGTGGATGAGGATGTCGCTCATGGCTGGAAGGTGCAGTTCGCGGCACCCCATGTGCCGCATCGCCGGATGATACGTGCGCTGCCCGGCACCAGCGACCTCTCAGAGCAGTTCGTTGGCCAGATAGAAGGTGTTGTCCTTGAGCTTGTGCCAGGCCCCGCGCCGGCTCCAGCGCTCCGCGTCGAGTTCGTGCGCCCGGGCCGCGTAGCGTTCGAAGACCGCATCGAGCTGGCTGGCCAGGTCACGATCCAGGATGCCCAGCGTGATCTCGTCGTTGATCTCGAAAGAGCGGTCGTCGAAATTGCTCGACCCGATGGCACTCCAGGTGCCGTCGACGGTCATCACTTTCTGGTGCAGCAAGGTATGCGGGTACTCGAACAGCCGCACGCCCAGCCGAAGCAGGCGCTCGAAGTTCCGGTGGCCCGCATGCTGCACCATGGGGTTGTCCGACCCGCCCGTCGAGGGCATGAGCACCCGCACATCCACGCCCCTGCGTACCGCCTCCCCCAGTGCGTCGATCGCTTCCGGTTCGGGAATGAAGTAGGGGTTCTGGATCCAGAGCCGCCGCTTCGCCAGGCAGATCGCCGCATGGTGCAGCAGCTTCACCGCCGGCGCGGAGCGCTCGGGTTTGACGAAGGCGGCGAACACGGGTGTGTCGCCCGCGCGCTCCAGCCGCGGGAAGCAGTCGTCGCCCAGCAGCATCTCGCCGGTCTCACCGCCCCAGTTCTCGCTGAAGGCCGACTGCACCACGTTCACGATCGGCCCGCGCAGGTGGACGCTCAGGTCCGCGTAGTGGCAGCCGTCTTCGGCATCCCCCTGCCACGAGTCGACGATGCAGTGGCCACCGACGAACGCCTCGCGTCCGTCGATCACGACGAGCTTGCGGTGGTCGCGGTCGTTGAGGACACCCAGGTTGCTGAGGCTGAACGAATGGAACCAGGCCAACCGGCAACCGGCGCCTTCCAGTTGCCGCCGGACCTCCGAACCCATCCCCGAGCAGCCCCGTGCGTCCAGGGTCATCCTCACCCGCACGCCGGCGCGCGCGCGCTCGGACAGGGCCTGCGCCAGCCGGCGGCCGAGCACCCCGTCCTTCCAGAGGAAGGTCTCGAAGTGCACGGTGCGCCGGGCTGAACGGATGCGGTCCAGCAGCACGTCGAAGAACTCACCGTTCTGCAGAAGGCGCAGGGCGTTGCCGTCGATGCAGTGCCCCAGGGAGACGCCCGCCAGCGAGGGCATCAGCGATTCGAGATCGGCGTCGCAGTTGACGCTGAGCACGGGATTGCGGTGCTTGCGTGCGGACCAGTACATCAGCCCCAGCAGGGCACTGGTGACGCCCAGCGCGGCAATAGTTCGGGTGGGTGCGCGCATGCGGCACAGCCTAGGCCACCCCGCTCAAGCGGCGGTGTAGGTCAGCGGAAACGGCGCGAGCAGTCCGGCGCGGATGCGCTGCGCCGCGCGTTCCGACTGCTTACACCCGCTCGAAGATTCCCGCCGCGCCCTGACCCATGCCCACGCACATGGTCACCATGCCGTAGCGCAGGTTGCGGCGGCGCAGGGCGTGCACCACCGTGGCCGAGCGGATCGCGCCGGTGGCACCCAGGGGGTGGCCCAGCGCAATTGCGCCGCCCAGCGGATTCACCTTGGCAGGGTCGAGGCCGAGTTCCTGCATGACCGCCAGCGACTGCGCGGCAAACGCCTCATTCAGCTCGATCCAGTCGATGTCGCCCAGCTGCAGCCCGGCGTAGCGCAAGGCTGCAGGCACGGCTTCGATGGGGCCGATCCCCATCACGTGCGGCGGCACGCCCCGGCTGGCGTAGCTGACAAAGCGCGCCAGCGGCGTCAGGCCGAAGCGTTTCACGGCGGCTTCGCTGGCGAGCACCAGCGCTCCGGCGCCGTCGGAGGTCTGCGAGCTGTTGCCTGCGGTGACGGAGCCACGTGCGGCGAAGACGGTCTTGAGCCGGGCCAGGCCTTCGGGCGTGGTGTCCGGCCGCGCGCCCTCGTCGAGCTTGACGATGCGGGTGCGGGTGCTCGGCTCGGACGTCGAAAGGTCCACGCCGCGCTCGGTGACCTCGACCGGCGTGATCTCGTCGGCGAACTCGCCCGCCTCCATCGCGGCGACGGCCTTCATGTGGGACTGCCAGGCGAAGCGGTCCTGCGCCTCGCGACTGACCTTCCAGCGCTGGGCCACCTTCTCGGCGGTCAGGCCCATGCCGTAGGCGATGCCGTAGCTCTCGATGTCGTCGACATTGGTGAAGATGGACGGCGACAGCGAGGGCGAGTTGCCCATCATGGGCACCATGCTCATGCTCTCGGTGCCGGCGGCGATCATGACGTCCGCCTCGCCGACGCGGATGCGGTCGGCCGCCATCTGCACCGCCGACAGGCCGGAGGCGCAGAAGCGGTTGACGGTGATCCCGCCCACGGTCTTGGGCAGGCCGGCGAGCACCGCGCCGATGCGGGCGATGTTCAGGCCCTGCTGCGCCTCGGGAATGGCGCAGCCGCAGACCACGTCCTCGATGGCGGCGGGGTCGAGCCCGGGCGCCTGGGCCAGGGCGGCCTTGAGCACCGTGGCGAGCAGTTCGTCGGGGCGGGTGTGCCGGAAGTAGCCGCGGTGCGAACGCCCGATGGGCGTGCGCGTGGCGGCAACGATGAAGGCGTCCTGGACTTGTTTCATTGCTCCCTCAATTCCTCAACGGCTTGCCCGTCGACAACATGGCCAGAATCCGCTCCTGCGTCTTCGGATGCACGATCAGCGAGCCGAAGGCCTCGCGTTCGAGCTTCATCAGGTACTCCTCGGTCACCAGCGTGCCCGCATCCACATCCCCACCCGTGACCACCTGCGCAATCAGGCTGGCGATGCGGAAATCGTGGATGCTGATGAAGCCCCCATCGCGCATGTTCAACAGCTGCCCCTGGATGGTTGCCTTGCCGTTGCGACCCGCCACCGGAAAGGGCCGGCGGTGCGGCGGCCGCCAGCCCGCATCGTGCATGGCCGCGGCCTCGCGGATCGCCACCCACAGCAGCTCGTCCTTGTGCGGAACGATGATGTCGCTTTCCAGCAGGTAACCCAGCTCGCGCGACTCGATCGCGCTGGTGCCCACCTTGGCCATGGCGGCGGCGGTGAACGGCTCGACAAGAAAGGCCAGCAGGTCCTTGTGCGTGGAGTGGCGCTGCTGTTCGGCCGCGCGGCGGGCGATGTAGGTGAGTCCGCCCGCGCCCGGAACCAGCCCGACGCCGACTTCGACCAGGCCGATGTAGCTTTCCATGGCCGCGACGCGACGCGCGCAGTGCACCGCCAGTTCGCACCCTCCGCCCAGGGCCATGCCGCGCACCGCGGCCACCACCGGGACGGCCGCATATCGGATGCGCAGCATCGTCTGCTGCAGGTGCTGCTGCGCGTCGTCGATGGCCGCCACGCCGACAGCCATGAAGGCCGGCAGCATGGCCTGCAGGTCGGCACCCACGGAGAAGGGGTCGTCGCCGGACCAGATCACCATCCCCTTGAAATGCGCCTCGGCCATCGCGACGCCCTGCTGCAGGCCCTCCGCCAGTTCGGGGCTGATCGCATGCATCTTGGTCTTGATGCTCGCGATCAGCACCTCGTCGTCGAGCGTCCACAGGCGCAGCGTCGCGTCCTCGTGCAGCGTCCGGCCGGCTGTCTCGGACCCGGTGGCGCCGCTTCCCAGCACGGACTCGGGGAACAGCTGGCGGCCGTGCACCGGCAGCGTTCTCGGCGGCTCGAAACGTCCGCTGGCCGGATTCCACGAACCCTCCGCCGTATGCACGCCCCCAGCCTCGGCGACCGGACCGTCGAACACCCACTTCGGCAGCGGCTCGCGCGAGAGCGCCAGGCCCGCGTCGATGTCCTCCTGCACCCAGCGAGCGACCTGCAGCCAGCCGGCCTCCTGCCAGAGCTCGAAAGGACCCTGCTTCATGCCGAATCCCCAGCGCATGGCCAGGTCGACGTCGCGCGCGGTCTGCGCGATGGATGCCAGGTGCACGGCGGCGTAGTGGAAGCCGTTGCGCAGGATCGCCCACAGGAAGCGGCCTTGCGCGCCCTCGGCATGGCGCAGCAGCGACAGGCGCTGTGCGGCCGGCTTCTTCAGCATTCGGGCATAGACCTCGTCGGCCTTGCCGCCGGCGGGCACGTAGTCGCCGCTGGCCAGGTCGAAGCGCAGGATGTCGCGGCCACTCTTGCGGTAGAACCCCGCCTTGGCCTTCTGGCCGAGGTGGCCCTTGTCCAGCAGCGCCTGCAGGACCTTGGGCGTGGCGTACGACGGATGGAACGAATCCTGCGAAGGATCGAGGTTGTCCTGCAGCGTGCGCACCACGTGCGCCAGGGTGTCCAGCCCCACCACGTCCGCGGTGCGGAAGGTCCCGCTCGAGGCGCGCCCCATCTTCTTGCCGGTCAGGTCGTCCACCACGTCGAAGCCCAGCCCGAAGCGCTCGGCTTCGGCCATGGTGCCCAGCAGGCCCGCGATGCCCACCCGGTTGGCGATGAAGTTGGGCGAGTCCTTGGCGCGCACCACGCCCTTGCCCAGGCCGGTGGTCAGGAAGGCCTCGAGGTCGTCGAGCACCGCCGCGTCGGTCTGCGGCGCGGGGATCAGCTCGACCAGCGTCATGTAGCGCGGCGGGTTGAAGAAGTGGATGCCGCAAAAGCGTGGGCGCAAGGCCTCGGGAAGAGCCTCGGCCATGCGGGTGATGGACAGGCCCGAGGTGTTGGAAGCGATGATGGCGTGCGGCGCCACGTGGGGCGCGATGCGGGCGTACAGGTCGAGCTTCCAGTCCATGCGCTCGGCGATCGCTTCGATCACCAGGTCGCAGCCAGCCAGCTCCGACAGGTGCTGGTCGTAGTTGGCCTGCTGGATCAGCGATGCATCGGAGGCGACGCCCAGGGGCGAAGGCTTCATCTTGGCCAGCCCGTCCACCGCCTTGGCGACCACGCCGTTGGGCGGGCCTTCCCTGGCGGGCAGGTCGAACAGGATCACCGGCACCTGCACATTGACCAGGTGGGCGGCGATCTGCGCGCCCATCACCCCGGCGCCCAGCACGGCGACCTTGCGGACGCGGAACTTGCCGGGTGCGCTCATGCCAGCGCCTCGTCGGTGTCCATCAGCACGCGGGCGCCAGAGCGCGCGGTGCGCATCAGCGCGGCGGTCTCGGGGAACAGGCGCGCAAAATAGAAGCGGGCGGTCTGCAGCTTGCCACGGTAGAAGGGATCGTCATTCCCAGCATCGATCTGACGCAGCGCCACCTGCGCCATGCGCGCCCAGAAGTAGCCGAAAACCAGGTGGCCCGCCACGCGCAGGTAGTCGACCGCGGCGGCGCCGACCTCGTCGGGATTCTGAAAACCGCGAAAGCCGATCTCGGTGGTGAACTTGGTCATCTGGTCACCCAGGTAGGCCAGCGGGTTGATGAACTCGGCCATCTTCTCGTTGACGCCCTCCTCTTCGACCAGCTGCGCGACCATTTTCCCCAGCTTCTTGAGCGTCGCGCCATTGTTTCCCAGCACCTTGCGCCCGAGCAGGTCGAGCG